>CAZJZP010000208.1:0-4300 GCA_964550505.1 uncultured Prolixibacteraceae bacterium
ATTTTATTCGAAATAAACTTACAGCAAAAGGTGGTCCCGATGGCGGAGATGGCGGGAGAGGTGGACATATTATTTTACGTGGAAACAAACAACTTTGGACTTTGCTTCATATAAAATATACCAAGCATATTCACGCAGGGCATGGAGAACCTGGAGGTCAGCAACTATCTACAGGGAAAACAGGAAAAGATGTGGTGTTGGAAGTTCCACTTGGAGTTGTAGTTAAAGATGCAGAAACGCAGGAAGTAATCTTTGAAATTACCAAAGATGGTGAGGAAAGAATATTGCTGCCAGGTGGAAGAGGAGGACAGGGAAACGACCACTTTAAATCTGCTACCAATCAAGCACCAAAATATGCTCAACCAGGAGAAGAAGGACTGGAACAATGGGTGATTTTGGAATTGAAAATATTAGCGGATGTGGGATTAGTAGGATTTCCTAATGCTGGAAAATCAACGCTATTATCTGTGATTTCTGCCGCAAAACCCGAAATTGCCGATTATCCTTTCACCACGCTCAAACCAAATTTGGGAATGGTTGCTTATCGCGACGATCGCTCTTTTTTAGTTGCCGATATCCCTGGGATTATTGAAGGCGCGCATAAAGGAAAAGGTCTTGGTTTGCGTTTCCTCCGACATATTGAACGTAATGCCGTTCTCCTTTTTATGGTTGCCGTTGATTGCGACGATATTAGAAAAGAATATAGAAGCTTGCTTTTTGAATTGGAAAAATACAATCCTGAATTACTCGATAAACCAAAATTGCTTTGTGTTACTAAAATTGATATTCTCGACGAGGAAATGATGAAGGATATCCATAAGGAAATTGAAGATTTAAACCCTGTTTATATTTCCGCAGTTGCAAACAAAGGCTTACAAAAATTAAAAGACAGACTGTGGGAAAGTATTAATGCTGACCATTATTTTGACGAATGATAGCTTTTTTAGAACATATCGATAGAGAAATACTATTCGCTATTAATGGCGCCCACAACGCTTTTTTCGATGCTTTTTTCTTTTTTATCAGTAATAAATATTTTTGGATTCCTTTATACATGCTTTTTGCTTATTGTTTAATTAAAAAGCGCACAAAAACAGCACATTGGTATTTTATTGCCATTATTGTTCTAATTAGCCTAAGCGATTTATCTTCCGTTCATCTTTTTAAAAATGTATTTGAACGGTATCGACCAAGTCACAACCATGATATTCAGCATCTTTTACATTATGTAAACGATTATCGTGGAGGATTATATGGTTTTATTTCGTCCCATGCCGCAAATACGATGGCTTTAGCTGTTTTTCTGATTTTTGCGTTAGGTATTAATAAGAAAGGAATTCTCCTTTTAATCTTGTTTTGGGCTCTTTTAGTAAGCTATAGCAGAGTGTATTTGGGAGTGCATTATCCATCTGATGTTATCGTTGGAATGCTGTGGGGAGCTTTGCTTGCTGTCGCTCTTTGGTTTTTATTGAAAGCTGCTTTGAAAAAATGGAATAAAATCTAAGAATAAAAACGACTTTGTTTTAATCGTTATATCCCATTGTTTTTGCTGTGATTTCTGTCATTTTAACTTTATAAATCTGTACATTTTTAATGGCAGGTTCACTATATTCAAAATCCCCTTTTTGAGTGTACTTTCTCATAACAATATTTAAAATGCGAATTTTTTCATCAGCATCCTCGATTTGCTCAGCTTTACCGTGGGCTATCACAGAGCGATAACGCATAAAATAGCTACAAGCCACTTTCTCGTGTTGATGTGTTAGTGAATGATCGGTAGTGAAACCAAGGCAAAGCGAGGGGTTTTCTTTGATAATGTCCACTTTTTTACCTTCTGGAGCACAATGGAGATAAATAATGTCATCTTCTCGGCCGAAATTCATCGGAATTAAATAAGGCTTATGATTATTATCAACCATGGAAACAAAACAACTATCGCATCTATCGATAATCTCGTATTGCTTTTCTTTTTCAGTAATAAATTTTGTACGCATCTTTTTTTTTGTAAAAATAGATTTTTTTTTGCTTTGGCACAAGAATTGTTTTTAACAAACTACAATTATTAATTAAATATAGGAGGACTGAATTATGAAAAAAAGAATCGTTACACTCATCGCAATTTTAACTGCGTTTTTTAGTTTTGAAGCTGCTGCAAATTATGCTACAGCAGAATTAGTCCTCAGCGTATGGGATAATTCCGCCTTTTATATGGTTGTTGACGGACAAAAATATGATAATGGAACAAATTCCTACCACATAAGCTTAACTCCAGGAAATCATCGTTTGGCTGTTTATGCGTACCGTGATTATGGAAATTTGGCGCATTGTTATTTCAATAGCAATATTCATTTAGCTCCAGGAATTACTACTGCAACAATTACTAAGACAGCGACTTTTTACAAAATTAGTCATACGGCACATTATTCTAATCCGCATTATGGAAATATAGGACACAATGGACATTATGGGAACAATGGAAATTATGGATACAATGGTTATTACAATAATTCCGGCTATAATGCTCCAACTTATGGTTCATCCGGACATTATGGTGGAAACAGCGGTTATCACGGATACGCAATGTCTCCCGCTGATTATGGAAATCTAAAAAGGACAATTAGGAATACTTCCTTTGACAGTTCACGTCTGGCTATTGCAAAATCTGCTGTAACTCATGGAGTAACTGCTACGCAAGTATTAGGAATTTGCAAACTCTTTTCCTTTGAATCTTCACGCTTAGATTTTGCAAAGTTTGCTTACCATTATACCGTAGATAAGAATCGTTACTACGTTGTTAATAATGCTTTTAGCTTTAGCAGTAGTATTAGAGAACTTAACGACTACATTTACCGATATTAAGCCATTAAACAACAAATTACCCCTTGTTTCGAAAGAAATCGAGGGGTTTTTTTATGTCAATACAGCGATTTTTCTTATTATTGTAGCCTTATTCGTTAATTATGGAAGATTATATTAAGCAGATTGCTTTGCAACTGAATATCAGAGAACAACAAATTCAAAAAACCTTAAGTTTATTGCAAGAAGGAGCAACAATTCCATTTATTGCAAGATACCGAAAAGAACTTACCGGAAGTTTGGATGAAGTTGAAATTGCTAATATTAGAGACGCTCATGAAAAGCTTGTTGACTTAGATAAACGAAGAGAGAGTATTTTGCAAGCTATCAACGAACAAGGCAAATTGACTCCCGAATTGGAAAAAGAAATTCGTGCTGCAACAACAATGACGGATTTGGAAGATTTGTACTTGCCATACAAACAAAAGCGCAAAACGAGAGCTGTTATTGCACGTGAAAAAGGATTAGAACCTCTGGCAAAGCAAATTATGGTGCAGCAAGATATTGATATTGAAGATCTTGCCCGAAGATACATCAATGCTTCAAAAGAGGTGCAAACGATTGATGATGCTTTGGCTGGTGCCAGAGATATTATTGCAGAGTGGATTAATGAAAATCAACATCTTCGACAGCGAATGCGGGATTTCTTTTATAAATATGCTTCCATAAAAACTAAGCTAATTAAAGGGAAAGAGGAAGAAGGTAGCAAATATCGCGATTATTTTTCTTGGGAAGAGAAAGCAAATAAAACGCCATCACATCGTTTGCTTGCAATATTAAGAGCAGAAAGAGAAAAGTATATCACTGTAAAAATTGAGCCGTCCATAGAGGAAGCTTTAGAAATTGTTTTTCGATTCTTTGTAAAAGCAAATAACGAAGCTGCTGAACAAGTTGAAATTGCAGCTATTGATGCATATAAACGATTATTGAGTCCATCAATGGAAACAGAATTACGGACTGTATTGAAAGATAATGCTGACGAAAAAGCGATTAGCATTTTTGTTGAGAATCTACGCCAACTTCTGATTTCACCTCCATTAGGTCAAAAAAATATTCTTGCTATTGATCCGGGTTTTAGAACAGGATGTAAAATCGTTTGTATTGATAAGCAAGGGAAACTGTTGCATAATGAAACGATATATCCACATCCTCCGCACCGGAAATTAAAAGAAGCTGTTCAGAAAATCAATAGTTTGGTCAGTGCTTACAAAATTGAAGCAATTGCAGTTGGCAATGGAACAGCAGGAAGAGAAACAGAGGAAATGATACGCAAAGTCCGTTTTGACAAAGATGTTGTCGCCATTATGGTTAATGAAAGCGGAGCTTCTATTTATTCCGCATCAAAATTAGCCAGAGAGGAATTTCCAGAATATGATGTAACAGTTCGTGGAGCAGTTTCTATTGGAAGAAGACTAATGGATCCTCTGTCAGAATTGGTAAAAAT
>CAZJZP010000209.1:0-4222 GCA_964550505.1 uncultured Prolixibacteraceae bacterium
TAGCGAAAAACAACGGCTTATCAGCATGCAATTTATTGTAGAAATGCAAAAGTTTGTGAAAACCTCACGCATTAATCATATCAAAACACTGCAAGAAATTACAAATAACAAAATCGATAAGGAAAAGCTTGAATCATTCTATGCTGAAAACGAGCATCAAATCAATCAACTTTATGCTTTGCACAAAAATGCAAAAGAAGAGATATTAAGATTTACTCACACTGCTAGTATCAAAAGCTTGCAAACAATCAATACGATTTTTTATGATAGTACAAAAATCAAGAGAAATACGAAGAAAGCAAAAAAAGAATTATCAACTCAGCTTTCAACAACAAATTGTTTTGTTTCTGATATCGCAAAATACTGGAAACAACATCAGCATTTAGCTTCAAATATCATCCTCTTACAGCTTCATCTTTTACGCATGCATTTTCGGATTAAGAAAAGCATTAAAGAAATTAGCAAATATTGCTTGGAAGAAGTCTTAAGCCCTATTGATAATTATTATTCGGAAAAGATTGACAGACTAAGAAAATTTGAAAATCTTAGTATTGAAAATACAGATTTAGGCGAAAAACAGGATAATGTTATAGAGAGAATAAACTCATTACATAAAATTCCCGATGAGTTTGCTTTCAAAGTCCGTCCTTTTATTCAGAAAATGCCCGAAAGCTTATTTTTAATGGATAGTGAATTTTTCAATAATTATAACGAGGTCGGTTTTAAGGATGCAAAAAGTATAAAAATTTCTGTTTCTCGACTACTAGATTATCTATTGCAAAATGAAATTACAGATAATTTACAAGAAATTATTGGTAAATATGCCATTGAAATTGGAGAAATGCACGAAAAATTCCAAGACAAGATGCGTTATTTTGGATTTCTTATGGAAGCAGGGAATGAAGAAAAAGCAAAACTAAGTGAGGAAATTGCTAAAGAATTAGTAGAATTAAATGATTACGAGGCTAAAATCCGTAAATTAAACAGTCGTTTTCTGCTTCAATTAGAAGAGCGGGTTACAGCAACTGAAGAATTATTATCTGTAAGCAAATTCATAAAAACAGCACTGAACATAAAAGAATATGTTAAAGAGCAGGAAAGCAAAAAAAGAAGATTTACGATAAAACAAAGCATAAAAACAATACAGTCCAATTTTAAGAAAATTGCTGATCAATATTGGTATCGACAAAGCAAAGCGACTATTCTGGCTGCTAAAATGCGCAAGCAATTAAATCAAAAAGAAACACAGATTAATGATTTTATTCATATTTACAATCAAGTGAAAGCCCGCGAGGAGATACTGGAAAAACTACCCTATTATTACAAACAACTGTTTATAAATAAAAATCATTTTGTGTTCGATTTATGGCAAGGCAGACAGAAAGAATTAGTAGAAGCTGAAAGCACTATCAATGAAATGAGAGTTGCAAAAAATGGAGCTTTACTTATTTTGGGTAATTATAATTCAGGAAAAAGTTTTTTTTCACAATATATTGCTCAAAAATTCTGCAAAAGCAATAATGTTTTTATGATAAATCCTCCATACGAAGGTAGTGTTTCTGAAGATGTTTTTATAGAAAGTCTCCAACGTAGTTTTGAGAATGAAGGAAGTATCGAAAAACTTTTTGGTGAGCTTCCTGCTGATGCTGTTATTATTTTCGATGAACTTGAATTATGGTGGGAAAAACATCCAAAAGGCTTTGTACTGATAGACAGAATCATTGACATTATTTACAAATATAGTCAAGAATATTTGTTTATTGTAAATGCAAACACCTATAGTTTTAATCTTATCAACAGAATACAAAAGATTCAGCGGTATTTTCTAAACAGCATCGAATGCGGACCAATTAATGCAGAAAATTTAGAGAAAATCATTCTTCGACGACACAATAGCAGCGGATTAAAACTGAAACTCAGAAAAAATCATCATCCAAACAGTTTACCGCTCTCTACACCACGATTTTTTGCCGCTATGTTCAACTATTCTAAAGGAAATATTGGTGTTAGTCTGCAAAGCTGGCTGGCAAATATCTATGATTTTGACGGGAAAAGCATTAGCATTGCTGCTCCAAAAACAATTAATACAGAAGCTTTTGACAAACTGGAAGACGAATGGTATTTGCTTTTATTGCAATTTATACTCCATAAAAGAATGACAATTGAAAAATTGCAAAAAATACAGCTTGAGAATAAAGAAGAAGTTTTCCAAAAAATCATGGTCTTAAAAAGAGCACGACTGATTGAAGAAAGCAAAGTGAATGTTTACAATATCAATTCTTATATGTATCCGCATATTCTTCAGAAATTAGTAGAAAAAGAAATGATTTAAGCAAAGAATTAAGATGAAAACAGAACAAATAATATGGTATTTAGTAATCAGTTTTGCGATAATTGCAATATTCAGACTTTTGTTTTTACTGCGAATAGTCTTGCCTAAAAACAAACATAAACAACTTATATCGCAATATCTGCCCTTTGTTGAATATCTCTTTTGGATGATTTATCTTATTCTTTCGATAAGTTATTTTGTAAATAGAAACGGTATAATACACAGTATTTGGCTAGTCGCTAGTTTGCTGATTTTAATTCTATTGTTTTCTTATTTTGCATTGAGAGATATTGTTGCTGCTGTGATATTTAAAAGCAGTCGTGATTTTAAGATTAACGACAGCATTAAATTCGAAGGATACGCTGGTAAGATTAATGCTTTTCATCGCAGAAATTTGGAATTAATAACAGAAAATGAAGAACGCATCTATCTCCCATACAGAAAAATTATTCAAGGAGTTGTAATTAAACTCAATCCAACGGAGATGATACAAAGCTATAGCTTCCGTTTAAAAACTCACGCAAAAGTATCTTCTCTCGAAATGCAAAAAACACTTCGTTTTGAAATATTAAATTTACCTTGGTCTTCCGTTAAAAACGAACCCAAAATAAAATTAATAAACGAAGAAGATGAATTTATGGAATTTGAATTAAGCGTTTATTCTATGAATAAAGAATATTTCAATATTATTGAAAACACTATTAAGAAAAAATACGGGAAATAAGCAATTTCCTTCTTAAACGCATAAAAAAAAATCCCTCATTTTGAGGGATTTTTTTGTAATAAAGAATATACAATATATCTTACTTAAACTAGCTTCACATTAACGGCATTCATGCCTTTTCTTCCTTCTTTTAGCTCAAAGCTAACCTCGTCGTCTTCGTTCACTTGGTCGATGAGACCAGAGGCATGTACAAAATATTCTTCATTTGTTTCACTGTCTTTAATAAAACCAAATCCTTTTGTTTCATTAAAAAATTTTACTGTTCCTTGTTTCATAAAAATTTAAATAATAATTGATTAATAGCACAAAGGTAATACATTTTTTATATAAACAAAAAAAAACAGCATAAAAGCTGTTTTTTTTATTTCATTTTCAATATTTTAGTTATTTCCACCTGCTTCAATCACTACATCGTTAAGCGATTTCACTGTTTTGGTAAGCACTATTCTCACTTTTTGAAAACCATCAACTGGCCATCCTTCCCATAAAACATAATTACCATACTGATCTTTCATGTTATATACTGCGTGTGTGCCAACATCAAAAGTCCACATCATCATTTCGTCGCTTAAAAAATCCACTTTAACATCCATAAACTTATGATAAACAATCTGTTCGAGCCAACTGGCATTAATTCCAATCATAACTAATAAGTCCGTCAAAGCATCTTGTCCTGGCAAACCTTCTAATTTCATTTCCAATGTAAATCTTTCCTGAACACCGGAACCAACAAAAAATTCTCCGCTATTATAATTAAGTCCTGTATAATCAAAAACCTGATCAATTTTAGAAGCAATTGTGGTGTATTTATTATCACCATAAACAATATACATCATTAAAGGACCTGCTGTGGATACTACTCCATTATCATCACTTAACCAAAAGGCTGTTATAGGAAATTCAAAGCGAGGAGTAATTAAACTATCGCTTTCACTATAGACTTCTGTTACTTTCCATATTCCTTGCATTCTTGTTTTTGTTGGAGTTTCTTCTAATAAAAATTCATCACAAGAACTAAAAAATAGGGAAAGGCTAATGCCAATGAGGATAAAAATGCTTAAACTTCGTTTCATATGCATAAATTTTTAGATTTCACGATTTAATACAACAAATATACCAAAAAATTTGTACGAAAAACAAATTCTTGAAAAAAAAAATTGATTTCA
>CAZJZP010000210.1:0-4193 GCA_964550505.1 uncultured Prolixibacteraceae bacterium
AAAGAGAGATAAACAATAATACTGCAAAAATTGATTTAGCTAATTACGCAAAAGCAATCTATTTTATTAAAATTCAGACAACAAGAGGTCTTTCTGTGCGGAAGATTATACTTAACTAGCATTAAGCCAATTTTAATACTGGAAAATTTGCAATTATTATTTTCTTAATATATTAGGAATCTAATTTTATTTTTGCAGAATATTTATATTTTTGCATGTCAAAAGTATTTTTAATCTAATTTGAAATTATTATGAAAAAAGTTTTACTTATTATTTTTATTATTAGTGCACATTTGTATTTATCTGCACAAAGTATCACAACAACCTTTGCCGGTGGCAATGGTCACGATGGCAATATGATCGATTTCACAGCTATCGGAAGTTCCAATGTAACTATTGATAGTTTAGATTTTAACATCTCAGGGACAGCAGGAACAGATGCATACGTTCTTGTATATTATAAAGCAGGAAGTTATGTTGGCTTTGAAACTAATCCAGCTGCATGGACGCGGCTTGATTCAGTTCATGTTTTATCAGCTGGAGATGGAAATCCAACAAGAGTGAATATTGGCGGTCTGATAATTCCTGCAGGTCAAACCTACGGTCTTTACCTTACAACCCATTCCAATGGCCCCGATGTATCATATACCGATGGCGCTAACACTTATTCCGTAGCTAATGTTTCCATAACAGCAGGTGTTGGAATAGCATATCCATTTGCTAGTGTATATAATCCTAGAACATGGAACGGAACTGTTTATTATTCCCTTAACAATTGTACAACTCCTAGCTTCAATCCTACAACACCAGTATTTTGTGAAGGTGATGCTGCTTCCATTTCAATGACTGGTTCCTCCGGATTTTACAACTGGTATTCAGACCCAACAGCAGATACATTAATAAACACAACAAATCCATACAATTTCACAGCACTAAATTCAGCCATATATTATGCTGATGCATTATGTCCTACTTCAGACACAGCAATGATGGATGTAGGAACACAAACTTCAACCTATTCGCCTGATTCTAGAGGGTTTTGGTTTACTGCGCCTTCCGATTTTGTTATCACTGGGCTTAGAGTTCCTACCGATATCACAGGCGATCAAACAATAGAAGTAATTCGTTTCACCAATGGAGCTCCTCCATTATATGCTTCAACAACAAACGATTTTGTAAGTCTGGGATATTGGCAGGGAGTATCAGGCACAGGAGTTATCCCAGCAAATATTATTGTGCATACAGGAGATATGATTGGCATTGTTGGTGTTAGAGGCTCAACAACATCTTATAATTCTGCGCCATATTCTACAAGCATTGATGGAAATGCGGTTAGCTTATATAGATTAGGAATGCAATACGATCTTTCAACTCAACAACTCCACGATGTATTTTCATCAGCTTCTTCTAATATCGGTAGAGTAGAAATGTATTATAGAGCTGGAGATGCAAGCACTGTTACTAATGTTGCGGTAACAGTCAACCAACCAGACTTAACCATCCAAAACACAAGCATCTGTGATAACGATAGTGTGCAATTTGGTGGCGTATGGCAAAACACAACAGGTGTTTATTACGATACATTAACAAATATCCACTTCTGCGATAGTGTAGTTGAACTAAACCTTACGGTAAACCCAACAAGCTTTACGGCAAGCACAGATGTTATTTGTAGCAACGATAGTGTGCAATTTGCAGGCACTTGGTATAATACAACAGGAGTCTATTACGATACTTTATCCAACATTCACTTCTGCGACAGTGTAGTTGAATTTGACCTTACCGTCAATCCTGCAAGCTTTATTACTGATGTAGAAGAAATATGCCAAGGCGATAGCCTTTTTGCTGCCGGAGCTTGGCAAACAACAACTGGATTATATTATGATACCCTAACAAATATCTATTTATGCGATAGCATTATAGAAACAGACTTAACAGTCCACCCAAATCCAGTTATTAATCTAGGCTTAGATACTATGATTTGTGATAATGAATCCATACTACTGGATGCTGGTATATTTAGCTCATACCTTTGGTCACAAGGAGACACTAACCAAACCTTGCTAGTTGATACAGCTAATTTTATTATTGGTGCAAACCAAATATCCATCATTGTTACCGACGCTAATAGCTGTATCGGAAAAGATACCATCGTTATTACTATCGACGATTGCTCAGGAATTGAAGAAAAAACAAATCTTGATATAGCACAGATTTATCCTAATCCGGTTACAGATAAATTATACATTGAATTTAGCAAACTCAACAAAGAAAAAATGACCTTTAGTCTTATCTCTTTGGAAGGAAAAATAATACTAATGCAAGAGATTAGGGAACTCAAAACTACGGTTGACTTTTCCTACTTACCTAAAGGAATATATCTATTAAGATTTAACACAGCAACGCAATCGGAAATCTATAAAATTGTTCACGAATAATACACATAAAAAAAGCGGGCAATGCCCGCTTTTTTTTATTGTTTAATTATTTTTCGAGTATAGCTTTGATTATCATTTGTAATTCTAATGAAATACACTCCATTGGCAGATTTTGAAATATCAATTTCTTCATTAATATAAGAAGAAGTATAAGTATTTGAAAAGACAATATTAGAAGTAATATCGAAAATCTCAACACTTAGGTTTTGCATCTTTGGATTGGGATATTCCAAGGTAAAAACTCCATTGGAAGGATTAGGGAAAAGCTGTAAAGCATTCAATGCTGCTGCTTCTTTAATGTCCGCTGTAGAAACCACGGTAATATTAAAAGAGCAATCTACAGAATCGCCTGAAGCACTATAATAACGATATGTTTCAGTAGTAGTACCAATTGGGAAAGCTGCTCCGCTGCCCAAACCGGAAACAAGTACTGCTGTATCTGTATGCATGTTCCATTTTACAACAAGTTGCCCATTACCTAGATTAGCACCAGCTGTGTTTACTTGGTTCGTTCCAGCATTAAAGGAACCTCCTCCTCCTCCAACACCACCATTTCCGAGGCTACTAGATGCAGCACCGCCGCCGGAGTATCCGCCGCCACCGCCGCCAGTATTTACTCCAGAACCATTTCCACCTCCACCAAAACCACCAATACCAAATCCAACATTAGCTCCTGCACCTCCGTTGACAAATGCATCACCTCCACTATTAGCAGTCCAACCATCAGCACCGTCAGTAAGTAAACCACCGCCTGCACCACTAGTAAAACTTGCTCCCACACTACCTCCAGAGCCTGCAGTACCACCAGCACCACCTCCTCCAGAGCCACTGCCACCAGCGAGAGCAGCTTGTCCATGTTTTGCTATGGTATCATAATCCATACCAGAACCACCACCACCACCAGCAATAATTACTGGAGCATTTAAAGTATCCGTGAAGAAAGTACCACCGCCGCCGCCATTTCCTGCCATGTTATTTTCTCCTACCAATACTTTAAATACTGCACCAGGAATTAGTCCAAAATCGCCAATAATAATTGCTCCAAGTCCAGCAGAGAAAGTAGAACTAGTATTAGTGCCTCCTTCTGCACCTTTTGCAGTTATCCTGACAGACGTTACACCTATTGGTACTGTCCACTGAACAATTGCTCCCGTGTAGTCAAATACAACAGAATCAGCGAAACAACTATCAACACCAATTGGAATTGCGTAGTTAACTATTGCTGTTGTTAATCCTGAATCATTGCCTAGACTGATATCTGCTGGGCAGTTTATCGTTGGACATTGAGCAAAAACACTGAAAGATATCAATGTCATTAAAAGTACTAAATTGTTTTTTTTCTTCATAGCTACTGTTTTTTGTATTTATTAATAGGACAAAAATATATTAAAAAATTCATAAAGGCAAAAAAACCTATAAATCCAAAATAAACCTATAGGGCAAATCTGCATCTTCCTCTGCATAATCAATCCCAACACGCTTTTCTGTACGGATATCTTTCTCCTTGATAAGAATATCGCTGTTTTCAAGCCAAATTTCATTCTCCAGCAAAGAAATCCCGCTATGAGAATGATGAATTCCTAGCAATTTTGATACTTTCCCTGGACCAATACTATCTTGCTTTTTCAATCTGGCTTTTCCACTTCGCTGCAACATAGTTTCTATTCCTACTTCGGGTTTTATTGCACGGATAAGGATTGCATGTGGTATATTTACTGTATTTGTAACAATATTAAAGAGTGAATGCATTCCGTA
>CAZJZP010000211.1:0-4172 GCA_964550505.1 uncultured Prolixibacteraceae bacterium
CTTTAAGAAAACATACAACATTTGGCGAATATCTAAGAATACTTAGAGAAAAGGAAGGGTTAACACTTAAAGAAGTTGCAACAATTATTGAAATTGATATTTCACTACTCGCAAAAATTGAACGCAACGAAAGACAACCTAATAAACCATTAATCAAAAGAATATCTGATTTTTTTAAGATTGATGAAAAGGAGTTGCTGAATGAATTTTTAAGTGATCAAATCGCCTACAAAATATTAGATGAAGATGCTGATTTAAATATTTTAAAAGTTGCAGAAATTAAAATTAAATACGGAATTACAAAACAAAAATAATATGCCAGAATTATTATCAATAAAAGAAGCAAGCCAATGGGCAACTGAACATTTGGACAAAAATATTACTCCTTCAAATATTTCATATTTAATTCAATATGGTAGAATTAAAAAAATTGGTGACAATGGTAATACACAAGTTTTAAAAGAAGACTTAATTGCATACTACAAAGAACAAAATAAATCACGACAGAATGATTGGAAAGAGCAACTTGGTGATGACTTAAATTGGGCTTTGTCATTTGAGCAATATAAAGAATCTGAAACTACAAAACACGTTCACAGATTACATCCGTATAAAGGTAAATTCATACCTCAGTTGGTTGAATACTTCTTGGACGACCATACAGACAAATTCAAAAAAGAAGTGTATTTTAAGCCGGGCGATATTGTTTTAGACCCTTTTTCAGGAAGTGGAACTACAATGGTTCAAGCATGTGAATTGGGGATCCATGCAGTCGGAGTTGATGTGTCTGCTTTTAATACAATGATAGGAAACTGTAAAGTTGAAAAGTATAATCTAATAGCTGTTCAAACTGAAATAAGCAGAATCTCAAAAGTATTAAATAGGCTTATAACTAATTCAAATACAGTAGAATTCGAACATAAGCTATTACAAGAACTTTATGTTTTCAATAATAAGTATTTTCCTGTACCAGAATACAAGTATAAAGTGAGACAAAAAGAAATTGATGAAAAAATGTATGGTGCAGAGAAGGAAAGGGATTTTTTACCAATTTATAATAAACTAGTCGAACAGTATAAAATAAAGCTTCGCCAAGAAAATGAAAACTCATTCCTTGACAAGTGGTACACCCAACATATTAGAGAGGAAATAGAGTTTGTTCACAACGAAATTAAAAAAGTTCAAAATCCAGAAACGAAAAAAATTCTTAGCGTAATACTGAGTAGAACAATAAGAAGCTGCAGGGCAACAACTCACGCAGATTTAGCAACTTTATTAGAACCTGTTACAACTACTTACTATTGTAGTAAACACGGTAAAATGTGCAAACCGTTATTTTCAATAATGAAATGGTGGAACACTTACTCAAAAGATACAGTAAAAAGATTAGGACAATTTGAAAGGCTAAGAAAGAATACTCATAACACTTGCTTGACAGGTGATAGCAGAAATATTGACATCATTGAACAGCTTAATATCTTAAATCCTGAATTCGCCAAACTAATTCAAAAACAAAAAATTAAAGGTATATTCTCCTCTCCTCCATATGTTGGCTTAATCGATTATCACGAGCAACACGCTTATGCTTATGATTTGTTTGAACTCGAAAGACAAGATGAATTAGAGATCGGACCTCTTTATAAGGGGAAAGGGAAAGCTGCCCGTGAAAGTTACACCAAAGGTATAAGTAACGTTTTAAATAATTCAAAAAAATTCCTAGTTGATGATTACGATATTTTCTTAGTAGCAAATGATAAATTCAATATGTATCCGACTATTGCAGAAAATGCAGGAATGAAAATCGTCAATCAATACAAACGACCGGTTTTAAATAGAACTGAAAAAGATAAAGGGGCATACTCTGAAATAATTTTTCATTTAAAAAAGATATAATGGAACAAATCATTATTATATAACAGAAAAAGCAAAAAACATATTTTTCAATGGCTTTAACTAATCAACAAAAAGAGAAAATATCAATTGAAGTAATCAAAACTTTAGTTACACGTTTTGATAATTTTCCAGAAGATGCATCAAACAATAGAAATGCTCCTTTTCACGAAGCATTTCTTAACGCATTTTCGGATAAACTTAACGGCAAAGTATCAGACACACCTTTTTTTATAAGTTTAAGCAGTTGGTTACATGGTTTAAATACGACATTAGGTCAAAATTTCTTTGAAAATATTGCACATCACCTTTGCAATGGAGAAAAAAGGGAATACACATCTAAAAGGTTAGGGAATCTAAAAGTAACTCAATCTCAAAGAAATAACATTTCTCAAATTATTGCTGACCTTAGTAATACAACTTCAACACCAAAACTAACTAACGAGAACAAACTCTTATTTGCAAATTACAATGATGCTGTAATAAATGCTATGGACTTCTCTGCTGATGTTTTTATTGAAGACATTAACACAATAACCGCAATAGAGTTGAAATCTGTAAAACCGAACTCTGGTGAAATGAAAGGTGAAAAACAGAAAATTCTTGAAGGAAAAGCTGCCTTATACAGACAATTTCCAGATAAACAAATACATTTTTATATAGGGTTTCCTTTTGACCCAACTTTAAATCCTGCTACTGATGCTATTACCAGTTTTAACAAAACAAGATTTTTGGGCTCAATTATAAATATGACGAAATATTTTGACCCAAACGAAACTCTAGTTGCAAGTGAATTATGGAATATGCTTTCAGGTCAGCCAAATACTATGGAAGAAATATTGGCAATAATTAATGCAATTTCAACTACTTCGTTTTTAAATAAGTTTCAATTGCTAACCGATAATACTGAAAGATTATCGCCTGAATACAGAAATCAATTAATTGAATGGAATTTGTTTTCGGAGTTAGAACTGATTGATAATAATAATTCACTCGTTCAAAAGATAGGAACAGATACAACTTTGACAAGAATTTACAATAAAATAGCTTTTGACAAAAAAGGGAATTATAATACTGACAGATACTCGACATTAAAACAATTAATATAATGCCATCGCTGAAAGCCATACATATTTGCAATTCGCACAATGGGCTAAAAAATTGTATGTATTATAAAATTTATTTATATCTTTACGCTTGCGTAGGCATATCATCACGAGGATTAATTCAATACAGCCCGATTAGGATTCAGCACAGCCCTTTACTGTGTTGCTTCGCAACCCATCGGTCTGTACTGAACCAATCCCGAAGCCGACGTTGACAACTTTCATTAAATTTAACTATCATGAAAACAATTGGGAAATTAATGTTAATCTTATTATCACTATCATTACTTGGATTTATTTTTAAGATTGCATTAATACCTGGTGGGGGTTTTTTATTGATTTTGTCATTAGGTTTATTAAGTGTGCTTTTTTTGCTTCAATTTATTTTGACTTTTATTAAAATTAAAAATAATGTTACCTTGACAGTATTAAGTTTATTAATGAGTTTATCACTCTCGTTAAGTGTAATTACAGTATTGTTTAGATACCAATGGTGGACTGGGTGGGACTTTTTCTATTTTCTCAGCACACCTTTATTTGTTATTATGTCAATTTTATTTTTTGTATTTTATAATAAGATAATGACTTTAGAGCATAAAAAATACATATTGAAAAACATTATAGTCCCATGGATTTTCATATTAATTTTTGGTATTTTACCTTTGATATTTTCTAAAAAAACTTTTTATGAAACGTTTAATTACCGAAGGCAAAATATGACATATGAGAAGTTTGTTGTCTGGTGTAATGAGCAGAATTGACAATATTGTTTAAAATTATAATAATATTGAATATTAAAGGCTTGAAGGAATATATATAACCCTTATGGCAGCTTGACACATATATCCGTTTTCCGTAGTTTATTCATAGCATTCTTATATTTTAAAGGAGTTCGTGAACTCGCTTTGCATGCTTGCAACTAAGAAATAAATAAATCTTAGTTTACAACTAAGAAAAAAAGCCACACACAAGATAAAAAAGAAATATTCGTGCATTCGTGTCAGAAATTTCAAAATAAAAGCGTATAATTGTAATGTGAAAATCAATTAATGCCAATTAAGGATTAAAAGACATAATCAGTATTAATATAACAAACATCAAAATCTCTTATCAAAATGAATACAACACATATTCACCCATTTATCGTTCATTTTTCGGTTTCCCTTGTTGTTGTTG
>CAZJZP010000212.1:0-4151 GCA_964550505.1 uncultured Prolixibacteraceae bacterium
TTTTGAAACAAGGGGTTTAATCTAGAATACGTTCTCCCTCGTCATTATACAACATATTTCCGATAGGCTTTTTGTGATTTTGTTCAGACAAATTATTCGAACTACTAGCATTATCCTCAGAAGAAAGCGCAATCCAGTTAAATGAGATTTCAGCAGTTGCAGCTTCTGTTGACAAAATAAAATAGGAAGCGGTAGTTTCTTCAATAAACACAGCTGCATTTGAGGCTTGTAATGGTGTTGCCACAACTACCGGAGTATTTCCATTTAATTGATTTTTAAATTCATCGCTAAAATCAACTCTAACCGATTTTCCATTAAGTTGAGCTACTCCAGCTTCAAAGGCTTTGTTTTTCAATACAGGATGACTGGATTCTAATTGTTGGATATTAGTATTTGCAGGAAGAGCTAAGAGTGGAATTTGCGTTCCGCACATATCTCCAATCCAAATATTATCATAGTATGCGGTAGCAGAAGAAAAGTTGTATAAGAATATTCTGTCAATTTTTGTCGCATTTCCTCTAAAACCAATATTTGCTCCTTGTAAAACACCATCATAATATAAATCGAATGTTTGGTTAATCCAATCAATGTTTTGGAATTCAATTCTATGCCACGTGTTATATGCAGCTGCTAAATCATAGGTTGAAGAAGCTACTGTATGAAGGTTTCCTCCGCTTTGATAGAAAAACATAGCCATTTGCATACTAATATCGCCAACAGTTCCGTCTTGTACAACAAAATATCCATGGGAAGCTGTATTTGTTGTATGATAAACTCTAAAAGAAATATATTCAGGTTGAATGGCAGAAAAACAAATGTCTGCTCCAGCATAATGAGATTGCACTCCTGTTATTCTTCCAGAGTATGTCCCAGCATAAACTTGTGTTGTAGAAATGCTAAAATCAGTTGTTGCACAGAATTGAGAGAGGTTTCCACTTTCAAAATCCTCTTCCCAAAATGCACTACACTGTTCTAACCAAGCTACATTTCCATTATCATCAATAGTAAGGTATTTTGTGTTTGTTGTTGTTGAGGGAAGGTTTTCAAAACGAACATCATCTGTTGTGTGAAGCTGTGCAGTGGGATTTGTTGTGCCAATGCCAACATGACCACCGGAAGGACCATCAATTGTCATGTAAATGGGAATAGATGTTTTTCCTGATGTTCCGGAATTATTAACAGCAAAGTGTAATTTCCCTTGTGACCAACTTCCTGTCCTTTCCGCAACAATAGCAGCAGTTCCTGTGTAGGAATCGGAGTTTCCAACAGTAAATTTAATTCCTGAACCATATCCTGTTGATGTTGAATTTTGCCTGAAATCAGCAGATAAATTCGCAAGAAGAATATTCGTTCCGCTAATAGGATTTGTCGTTTGTCGTACAGTTAAATGAGATTGTAATCCCATTGAACCTCCGTCATTTATGGAAACATCACCCCTAACATCAACTTTGTTTCTTGGGGAGGTAGTTCCGATACCAACATTATTTGTTGTCCCATCTATTGTCATAATAGTTGAGGAAGAACCTATGCCTCCTGTGCTGTAGGTGGAGGATGATTGAGCCCTGAAATCTAATCGACCCAAGGTGTTAAAATCCAGAAATGCAATGGATGAAGCATTAGATGCATCTAATCGTATAAAATTATCAGGTGATGCTCCAGCTAAAGCAACACCAAGTGTACTTCTGACATCCAGTCTGTATATAGGTTCTGTTTCTGCTATCCCAACATTTCCATCAGCAGCAATCCGCATTCTTTCTGTTGGAGCAGAGGATGTTGTACTAGTGCCAAAAGCTAAGGCTTGTGCTCCTGAGTTTGGAGAATTAGTCCTTATCCCTGCAATATAAGAAGAATAATTTCCTGTAGCATCATTTACAGTTGTGTTGGTAAATCGAAGTATGGTTTCCTGATTTGTTCCAGTTCCGCTTGTTCTTAATCTTAATGCTGTGTTGGAAGTTGTTCCGCCAACTATATCTGTTTTGAATTGCGGATTATTAATTCCTATTCCAACATTCCCCGAAGGGTACATCCCTCCATGTCCACTAACAACATTATTCCCAATTATTTCCCAGTCAAAATCATCGGCTGTCATTGTAGCATCTAACATTCTTACCCATTGACTTCCATCCCAAAAATAATAACCAGGACTTACATCATTTACTGTAGCAGTATTATAGACCAAAAGACTAGTTGCAGGAGCGGTAACAGGAATTGTAGATGTAGTTTGACTTAGTGCTACACGAGGGATTAAAACACCCTTATTTGTAGAACTTACATCAAGCATTGCACTAGCATTTGGAGTTGCGCCTGTGGGATTAATACCCACATTCTGAGCTTGTGTTTTTGAAAAAATCAATAAAAGAAAGATGACGGCAATAAATTTTGCTTCTAATTTCATAAAAAAATCGATTAAGGAATATTTTTACAAAAAAAACAAAAACTTTTTTAATAAACAAGATTTAGAAGCTTAATTTTCAAATAATTAATGTTAAAAAAAAGATAATTCCACATTTATATTGCTAGATAGGAAATAGCGGAAGCTAACATTTTCCATGAATTTATTGTTAAATATACGACAAATCTGTGTTTTATAGAATACAGCTTAGTAATTGATAGGTAGAAGCTAAAGAATAGAGTTTTCTAGCTCAATAGGAGAAACTGCTAATAAAAAGATTTTTTTACTGCAAACTTATATTGATAGAGTAATTATTGATAGTAACAACAGCCAAAGCATCGCAATTACCATTGCCGTAATCAACATCTATGGTATAGGAATTGCTTCCCTCTATTCGTAATAATCCGCTGACAATCCATCGGCAACTGAGTTCTACACGTAAATCTTGCAATATATTCATGGTGTAGGCTTCCGACTCAACAGTAACGCCGTTTGCTGATCCGCGGATAAGATATACATCGTCCCAAGGATTAAAAATAGTGCTTTCGCCTTCAATCCACTCATTGGTTCTGTTAGTGTTCCACGTTGAGGTGCCTTCTTGACCTGTAATGCTGCCGTTAGTTACTACAATATCGTATTCTAAATTACCACTAGTATTATGTCCTTTATTGGTAACTGTTTTTGTTCCTTCTATTAAATAATCATTTACATAATAATTTGAAGGAGTAATGGTAATAACCGTTGAAGAATCCCTGTACCAGCCTGTTAATACAGCATTGATTACGCCTCTGCGGTATCTTCCGTCGCTGCATAAACAATTTGTTGTGCCGTAATCGACAGTTAAGGTTTTTGGGAATGTTGTTAAATCAAAAGGAGTGATGCTTAATGTTGCACAAGAGGAAGTTAAGGAAGTGTAGCTCGACTTAGCTCCTTTGTTGGTGATAGTATCTTCCGCCCATAAACTTCCGTCAGTTACTTGTTTAAAAACATCGGAAAACATGCTTTCTCCTAGTGCATAGTTTTCAGCTACCTTGGTGTTGTATTCTTTATCGTCCTTCTTACAAGAAGTTAAAATAATACTGAAAACGAGTATGAAAAATAAAAGTGATTTTTTCATTTGTCTGTATTTTAGTTTATTACTGATTACAAAAATATAAAATTATTTCTAAAAAGCAATTTATTATTTATTTTTTTATGCGTTCTAAATTAATGTAACTGTGTGCAGGTGCTATGTTTTTTCTTTCTTCCACTTCTGATATTTTCCACTCATCTTCTTTTATTTCAGGAAAAAAAGTATCTGCTTCAGGCTTTTCGTGTACTTTAGTTAGGTAAATTTTATCGGCAATAGGCATAAATTGCTTGTAAATCATTCCGCCTCCGATGACAAAAACTTCCGTTTCGCCCATGCATTTTTCAATGGCTTCTTCAATGGAATGGACAATGATACAGCCATCAAAACAGTCTTTTAAATTATCGCTTATCACAATGTTCTTTCTATTGGGTAAGGCTCCGTTAGGCAAGGAAAGATATGTGTTTCTTCCCATTATTACGCTATGTCCTGATGTGATTTTTTTGAAACGCGGTAAATCCCCCGGAATATGATAAAGTAAATCATTATCTTTCCCTATTGCATTGTTTTCAGCAATAGCAACAATAATACTAATGATTGGTTTCGTTTGCATCTGTTGTTTTTTTACAAAAATATAAAATCCTTTTTACTTTCTTGTCTAAACAGAAAAAAACACAAAAAATCCTTCGC
>CAZJZP010000213.1:0-4140 GCA_964550505.1 uncultured Prolixibacteraceae bacterium
TCAACGGTTTTCAAGACCGCCGCATTCGACCACTCTGCCAATTCTCCACTGCAAAAATACATTCTTTTTTTGGATTACAAAAAAAACTCCATAAAAAAAGGAGCGTTTTTGTGAAACGCTCCTGATAATACTAATGTATTTTAACTTAATTATTGAATTATTAAAGGCTCAGCATGAATTAAATTATTCTGAGCAGATCTAATTCTGATAAAATAAACACCCTTTGCCTCTTGGCTTAAGTCTATCGTATTGGAATATGTCGCTTGAAGTTTAGAAACTTTTTCAGCATAAACAAGTTTTCCTGTATAATCAATAATTTCAACACTCATATCCATATCAAGAACCGTAAACTCAAGGGTAAATCTCCCTGTGTTTGGATTAGGCATTAATTTAATATTCAAATCTTCAGCTTTAACTATTTGGGTGGTAGAATTAATTATATTAACGGTGTAATCTTCTACCTCGCCATAGCCAGAACTTCCACAAGGAGTACTATTCGGAGAATAATATGTATCATGTAATCGAATTCTCATCCTAGTAAGTCCTAAAACCGCAGTTGAAGGCACATTCACTGTTCCAGAATAGATAGGACCGCTACCGCTAGCATCCCAAACCTTTTCGCCGGGATCATCAAAAACATAATCATTATTCCAATCTATCCAAACAATTCCTTGGTCTGAACTATATCCAGAACTCCCTCCTACTCTACTGATATCAATAGTCATTGGATACGAATTTCCGATAATTAAATCCGTAGATATAGAAGTGAAATCAGAATATGTTGAAGCTGTAGTTGTGTTATCAATAGTATTTAATGTAACATTTTCAATATATTCATAAGAAGCATTATTAGAAGAAGCACTACAATAGACTGGAGATGTATGATTAACAGTTGTTATTAGTGTATCATTATTATTAACCGTATCCGCTGCTAATGATGTCCACGCAACAAAATCATAAGCTCCGGTAGAAGATAAATCTTGAGTAGTTCCAAAACTATGATTTATTGTTGATCCTGAAGGAATAGTAGCAGAAACTGTCTCTGTATGAACCATTCCACCATTCATCTGATAAGAAACGCTTGGATTAGTAATGGCATTTGTTCCAAAGTTGCTGATAGAAATTTCAACAATTTCTGTATTAGTCAAATTTGTTCCTGAACTTGGGCTAAGCATTGCAGTAACTCCAATATCATTAGGAACAGAAGGAATATCTATTTTAAAAGAAGCTATTCGGGTTCTCCATGCTCCATTAGAAGGAATATATTGGTTTGTTGACCAAAAAGTGAGTCCATCACTAGGGTCAAGGGTTAATGCACTATAATCTCCATATCGGTTTGCTCCTGATTGAGAACCACTTCCATCAAAAATTGTTTGCTCTGCAACATCCATAATCCCCAGTGGTGCGCTTTTAGTGTGTCCTGTGTATCGAATAGAAGGATAAGTTGAAGAACTTGAAACACTATATGCCATGCCAATATTTCCATTATCATCAATGCATGTGCTTGCGTTCCACCTGCTGTCAGTATCGGGAGCATAGGTTCCTTCTTGATATAGCGACCAACCAGAACCAGTATTTCTTAACTCAAACCAACGAATTCCCGCCTGAATTCCTGATGTTGCTACATTAACCGCAAAATTTCCTACAATAGATTGATGTGAAGCAAAACGTTTATATTGCATTCTAAACATCATTGCTTGCGCAATAGCATCTAGTCGTTGGCTTGTTCCGGGTTGTTGTACATCATTCCAATTTGTACTAAAAGTAGTAACATCAAATGCCGACACATTTATTGTTGTAGTCATTGATAAAGTGGAATTATTCGGAGTCGTCCAATTGGGAACTAATTCCCAAATACGGATATGATCGCTAGGATAATCTCCCCAAGCATCATCATTGTAATATACAATATATCCTGGTTCTGTTGTTGGAGGTAATGTTCCATCGCAATCTGCTGGTAAAGGACTTTTAAATCCACTTCCGGGTACATCAGGCAAGGTAAACTGTATCATCTGAGCAGTATTTCCTAATAACATTTGGTCACGCTCAAAAACAGCAACATTATCAGAATTACAATTCGCTGTCATATAATAACCATCATGCCAAACTCCATATTTTGGATAATCGGGCATCACATCCCATTCAAAAGCATAACGATACCAACTTCCGGTAGGATCTGAAGTTTGGGAAATAGCTACTAAAATATAATGTTTTCCATTAGAACAATAAACGGCAAAATGACTAGCAAACCATCGTTGAGCTGCTTCATCCCACATTACAATAGGATCCCCGTCATTATGACCACTCCAAGCTCCTGTAAACCCTGACCACAAAGTACTGTTATCAGCTGCGCCACTACTCGGATATATTTGTGTTCCACTTTTAGTGTATATTTTAAAAGCAGTATTTACCATTTGGAAATAATGTGTTGGACTCACATCTCCATCTGTATCAGGAGGAACCGCTCCTCCTCCTTCTGATTTATAAATACCCTCGAAATTAACAATTGGTGCTCTTCCTTGAGTTTGTCCCATAAAATCCTGCTTTGTATCTGAAGAAGTGTTTCCAGGAACTCTTTGGTGTGAACGGTAATCTCTTCGTTCAAAGTTGTTCTGTATTATTCCATCTTTCCAATTCTTTGTGTATGGTTTAATTGGAACAATATCTCTTAAAGGTGGCGATAAGTCATGTTTAACAGCTTGCTTTACATTAGACGGTTTGACTTCAATAATTTCTTTTTGGGAATAGGTTGTGAATCCAAAAAAAATTACCAATAATACAATACATAGTTTTTTCATACAATCTTTTTTTAAGTAAAAATTCAATATTATCAATAATTAGACAAAGAAAGAAAAAAAATGTTACAGATAAATCCATATTTATTATTTTATTTCATACTTTTACGAGATAATTAAAAAAACAACAGATTATGTCTAGCATTAATGAAATTTTAGCCCGAAACACTTTCTTTGTAAAAGAACATGTTGGAATGTTTAAAGCAGCCAATAATTTTGATGTTATGGATCCTGCTACCAATGAAGTTTTACTGGAATGTCGTGAACCTAACTTAGGCTGTTTTACTAAGTTTTTCCGTTTTACCGGATACAAAACAATGACTCCATTTGATATTGTAGTTGCTACAAAAGAAGGAGAACAACTCGTTAGAATAAAACGTAAATCAACTATGTTTCGTTCCAAAGTACAAGTATTGGATGAAAACGATCAACATATTGGCACTTTCAAACAATCTTTCCGCATTGGAGGAGGGTTTCGAGTACTTGACCCCCAAGGACAAATTGCCTTTGACTTAAAAGGGAAATGGACAACTTGGGAATTTACATTCAAACTTGGTGATAAAGAATTAGGGAAAATAACAAAAAAATGGGCTGGTCTTGGCAAAGAATTATTTACTTCTGCTGATAACTACATTATTAATATTCAAGAAGATGTGCCTGTTGACCACCCAGTCAGAAAGCTTATTATTGCCTCTGCCATGTCCATTGATATGGTATTAAAAGAAAAATAATAAAAGTTCTAAATACTTTACTTCTTTCTGTAATTTAAGCTGCTTTGCCATTTTAAATTACAGAAAGACTTGTATTTAAGCATAATATTATGTAATTTTATGGCATAATATAAAAACATAAGGCATGAGATGACAAAAAGATTTTTTCTTCCTGTTTTTCTTCTAGTAATAGCTTGTTTGCTATCACTGCTTTCTTTTGCTCATAATAAAGATAGCCTGCAGTCTAAATCATTAGAATTTATTGAAAATAAAGGGCAATGGAATGAAAATGTTTGTTTTCAGGCAAACTTACATGCTGGTCGCATGTTTTTGGAAAAGAATGCCATTTCTTATGTGTTCTACGACCAAGAAGCAGTGCATAATTTATTGCATTTCAAGCTATTAGAGATCGAAGAAAAGAAAAAAAGAAGCATCCCTAAAGACAGCATTGATTTTCATGCCTATCGAATGCTTTTCTCGAATGCCAATCCTAATTGCAAACCTTTTGGCAAATACGAAAAACACGATTATAATAATTATTACCTCGGGAATAATCCAAAAAAATGGGCTAGTTCTGTCAAAAAATTCCATGAAGTCTTTTATCCTAATCTCTATGAAGGAATAGATTTAAGGCT
>CAZJZP010000214.1:0-4139 GCA_964550505.1 uncultured Prolixibacteraceae bacterium
TACATCAAGCATAGCCTATTTTTAAACACATACAATCCCTTCGGGATTGAAAAAAACATTACTTTTTAGTTGTTTTTATCTTAGCATGCAAGGGGGTCTATCTGGGATATAAGTAGATATCTGTGCTTTTATAGGTTTTCAGACAGCACTTTGATAGGTCATCAGATTATCTGTTAGATTTGAATGTATAGCCAATAGAAATCCCACACATTGGAAAAAAGGATGGATTGCTATGTGGTGATATGATAGGAGTGAAGGCTAGTCTATAAAACATTCCACCGCTTATTTTTTGATATCGACCTCCAAGTCTTGGGATCCAAACCCAATCTTGAGTATATGACATTGGAATTGTTAAACCAAGTCCGATTTCCGCCATTAAGGTTCTGCCTATTAGTGTATTAAATTGTGGTGCAATAACAATATCAGTGAGCTTGTTAAAATGATGTGTAGCACCAAAAGTAAATGCATATTTAAGATTTTCATTCCTCGTTTGCATGAGATAATCATAATTTAAGGAAATTAGTGGTGCATTACCTCCAAATTCAATAAAAAGAGTACTTGCATTACTATTAGATTGATCCTGACCAAATGATTGGTAGTAGGTTAATTGTGCTATTATAAGTATTAATATTGCTAATAGATTTTTCATATTTCTAAATTAATAAATACGCGGTATATATTATGTAAAATCCAATTAAAACAACAGCTTCCCATCTATCTAATTTTTTCTTTTTTCCAGTAAACATAGCGAGGAATAGAATTAATGTTCCCATTGCGAGAAAGTATAATTCAAGGTTATAGCTAATATTAAAAGCAATGGGTTTAATGGTTGAGCTTACACCCAAAATCAAGAGAATATTGAAAATATTGGAACCAATTATGTTTCCAACAGCAATATCATTGTTCTTTTTAATAGCAGCAACAATGCTAGTAGCCAATTCAGGTAGAGAAGTTCCAATGGATATAATAGTCAAACCAATTATTTTTTCACTGATATTAAAAACTACAGCAATTTTTAAAGCATTATTTACAATTAGTTTTCCTCCAATAATTAAACCAATAAACCCTATAGAAATTAGTAATATGATTTTAAAAACACTTATTGATTTCGTATTTACATCAAGGTTCTGAGGTTTGGATTTCAGTTGTTTGAAAACATAGTAGAGGAAAAATAAGAAAAATATCAATAGAATAATCCCATCTAATCTTGTAATAATCGGAGAATGGCTTGCGAAAAAATCATTTGAAACTACGTAAAGAATTATTAGGGCAAACAAAGATATTGGAATTTCTTTCCACACAGTAGTTGATTTGACAGCTAATGGCGTAATAATTCCAGCAATACCAAGAATAGCAAAAAGATTAAAAATATTGCTACCAATTACATTGCTGAATACAATTTCTTGATGGTTTTGAGATGCTGCCAATATGTTAACAAATAATTCTGGAGCAGAAGTGCCAAAAGCAACGATTGTTAATCCAATTGCCAAATCTGAAATTGAATATTTTTTTGCTAAGGCAGAAGCTCCGACAACGAGCCAGTCGGCTCCTTTTATGAGCAAAATAAAACCACCTAAAAGTAAAAAAATAGTAGCAATCATTGATGTTAAATTATATTAGAACCATTTTTTTCTTCGAAAAAAAATAATCATTCCTAAAAAAACAATAATAATTATCAGCCATAGTCCAAAGTAGCCATATTTCCATTTAAGTTCAGGCATATTGATAAAATTCATCCCGTAAATTCCAGCAATAAAAGTTAATGGAATAAATATGGTTGCAACAACTGTTAATGTTTTCATTACTTGATTCATTCGATGTCCTTGCATTGAGAAAAACAAATTTGTTGAACTTTCTAGTGATGAAAGTATCATATCACAACTATCAATAAGAGTTAAACATAAGTCTTTGATTTCCAAAAAATACTTTATATGTCTGGGTTCAACACACTGACACTCTTTACGTTCAACAATTAGGGTAAACTCTTTAATAGGTAGTATTGATTTTTTAATAAAATGAACAAACTTTTTATGGCTCTCAAGAATTTCTAGTGTGTGAGGGGAGAATTCTTTTTTAATGTCGGTGAAACTTAACGCTTCGATATCTTGGTCAAGTTTGTTTAAAGTCTTAAAATAATTATCAAGAATTGATTCGAGCATTGCGTATAACAAATAATCTGAATTACGTTCTCTCAAGATTCCTTTGTTTTCTCTTAATCTAATTCTAAGATGATCAAAGAAATCTGCTTTTCTCTCTTGAAAAGATATTAAAAAATTCGTACCAAAAATAAAACTGATTTGCTCTGTAATCATTTCATTTTTTGAAGGAACAATTGATTTTAAAGTCAAAAATGAGTAATCTTGATACTCCTGAAATTTAGGTCTTTGGTTTACATCCAAAACATCTTGAATAACTAATTCGTGAATATTCTGTTTTTCACAAATAGAAGCAATTATTTTCGTTTCGTGTAATCCGTAAACATTCACCCAGTATTTATCTCCATTTACTTTAAAAGGGCTAATGCTTTCATGTAAAATATTTTTGCTTTCAATACATTCTTCTTTATTGTATTTGAAGACTTGAATGTCTGTTTCTTGTGTTTTTGAATTTCCTGTAAAAATAAATTTACTTGGATCCTCTTTTTTTCGATTAAGAGTAGGTATGGATTTTAAAGGTTTTAGAATTGCCATATTTTTCATGTTTGAGTTTTTTGTTTTTGTTATACAATTGCCGCACAAGATTTTTTTTCACTGAAAATGCTTTTTTATAAACTTATATTTATTGTATAATGATTGCTTTGCCCTCTGGTATTATTACCCAAAAATACGTTTTTTATTTCAATTAATCATTTTTTTAGCAATTATTGAATATCTAGCCTGAGCGTTTTTTTTATTTTTCATGAGCGGAATAGGCTTCCAAATATGGTTTTTCATAGTTCAAATAGAGGGATTCAAGCGTGGTGGCATTGCCTTTGTAGTATTCAGCCTTTGCTTTCTGCATCTTCTTATGATACTTATGCAATTTGTTTTTTTTCCTTTGTAAAAAGGCGATTGTCCCTTTATAATAATATCTCCAATACTTATCAAATAATAGGTCAAAGCTATTAGTGGATTTTTTAAGATAGATTATTGCCGTTGCATAATCATTTTTAAAAGCATATAATTGTCCTAAATGCCAGTAATCTTTATGTTTTGAATCTTTATCACCTAGCTTTATTTGTTTTTGAAGTTCAATAATTGCCTCCTCATATTTCCCTTCTTGAGATAGCAGTTCCCATTTTTGAAGTTCTCTTTTTTTACAAACAGCAGCGGTGTTTGTTTGTGCAGCAATATCCACAGAAAATAGCTCAATTATTACAAAAATTAGGATGTATCGCTGTAGTTTCATTTTTCTTAAAATAGCTTTCTCTTTTTGTTAAACATATAAAATCTTGTGTTCAGTGTTTTTATTCATCAATTTATGAATTAAACAATTCATTTAATTTATTCCGTAATAAATCCTTGTCTATCAACTTAGTTTCATATTGGCTAATAATGGTCGGAGAGGTACTTCTGTTAAGTGAGATTTCAACAATGTTTTCTTCCTTTGTTTTGCATAAAATGATTCCGATACTTGGATTTTCGTGTACTTTCTTAAGCTTTTCATCTAATGCTCCTAAATAAAAATCCATTTTGCCCATATATTCAGGCTTAAATTCACCAACTTTCAGTTCCAATGCGACTAAACAATTTAATTCTCTATGATAAAACAATAAGTCAATTGCATAATCTTTGTTTCCATATTGCAATCTGTATTCTTCGTCAATGAATAGAAAATCCTTGCCAAATTCTAGAATGAAATCTTTTAAGTTTGTAAGGATTGCCTTCTTCAAGCTATACTCTGAATACGTATCTTTTAATCCTAAAAACTCAAACGAGTAATAGTCTCTAAGATGTTCATTAATATTTGGATACATTTCTCTCGCTACTGGTGAGAGATTTTCTTTTGACAACATCGAGCGTTCATACAGACCACTTTCCAATTGTCGTGAAAGTTCTTTTTTTGAATACTTTTCTCTTGCGGTAAGTTTTAAATAGAATTCTTTTTCCTCTTCGGTTTTAGTTTGTGAAATAATAAGCATATTATTCGTCCATCCAATT
>CAZJZP010000215.1:0-4115 GCA_964550505.1 uncultured Prolixibacteraceae bacterium
TAAACATCTTTATTAACTTGATTAATTGCTTTGCTTACACCAAAAGTATAGTCGCCTAAACGCTCAAGAAGTGTAATGAGTTGAATGAAGACAATCCCTGTTTGATAGTTGTAGGTATTTTTTTCTAAGTTTTCAACATGTTCGCTTCTAAATTTGTCTCGTAAATCATTTATTTTATGCTCAGCATCTAAAGCTTCGCTTATATCTAATTTATGGTATTGGCCTTCACAGTTTTTATGCATAATATGTAAGGCTTTATCAACCGCCTTAAACATTTCATTCAAATTATCCCTGATTTCCTGCGTAAACCAAATTTTTTGTTTGTTTTTATTGTCAATAGTGATTCCTATTTGGTAGCAGATATCACCGATACTTTCAATATTATCAATAATGTCCAGCATTGCTCTTACTCTTCTGGAAGCAGAATTACTTAATTCATTTTCAGATACTTTTCCAATAAATTTCCCAATTTCTACTTCCATTTGATCGATAAGATCTTCGTATTTTGTGAATTTTCCCAGTATTTTATTATAGGTTTTTTCCTTTTTCTCTAAGAGTAGTTTTGGAACATAAGAGAAGTTTTTGATAGCCTTAGTGGAATAGATTGCAATCTCTTTTTGTGCTTGCAGGATTGCAAATTCGGGAGTGCTAACAAGTCCATTGTTTATATATTGTAGTTTAAAGCTTTCTTCATCATCTTCCTTGGTTTTAACCATCCATTCAGAAACTTTGGCAATTTGCTTAGCAAAACCAACTAAAACTAAAGTATTGATAATATTAAAAGCTGTGTGAAATAATGACAGAGCAATAGGCATTACTGCTGCATTTGTCATTGGGGAATGCCCTTCAAGGTGAACGACTAGATAATCTATTCCTGAGATAAAGAATTTAAAAACAATAAGCATCCACAGAACACCAAATAAGTTAAAGAGCAAGTGAGCCCGCGCAGCACGTTTGGCCGAAACATTGGCAATAAAAGCAGCAATATTTGCAGTAACGGTTGTTCCAATATTTTCACCTAATACCATAGCAGCTGCCATTTCAAAAGGAATCATCCCATTAAAGCAGAGTACTAAAGTTAAAGCCATGGTAGCACTGGAAGATTGTAAAACAATAGTCATTGCTGTTCCTAATATCACAAAAAGGAAAATAGACAAATAGCCCATATCAGTGTATTGTGATAAGAAACTGAAAAATTCAGGATTTTCATCTATGTTTGGAATGCTGTCTTTTAAGAATTGAAGACCTAAGAATAAAATAGCAAAGCCAATAAGAAATTCACCCCAGGACTTTCTATTATAGTTTTTGGAAAAAAACAGGGGGAAACTTAAGCCTATTAAAGGAAGAGAAAGCGCACTGATACTTACTTTAAAACCTAGTAAAGATATTATCCAAGCGGTAACGGTAGTTCCAATATTAGCCCCCATTATTACGCCGATAGAACCCATTAATGTTAGTAGTCCTGCGTTTACAAAACTTACCAGCATTACCGTTGTGGCAGAAGAAGATTGTATTGTGGTAGTTACTACAAAACCAGTTAAAATTCCTTTAAATCTGTTTGAAGTCATTGCTGCAAGTATGCTTCTCATCTTGCTTCCTGCTAATTTTTGCAAGGCTTCGCTCATTGATTTCATGCCGAAAAGAAATAGCCCTAAGGAGCCGATTATGGTTAATGTAGTTAGTAATATATCCATAGTCTTTCTATTTTATACTTGTCAAAAATAGAAAAAAAAAGCCTGCTTATAATTGCTTTTAAAAACTTAATATTAATTTAATATTAAGATATAATGGACTTTTAATCAGTGATAAACATACAATTCTTAATAAAATTTTCCTTAAGGTAGGGTTTTAATTCCTCATAAGTAAAGAATAAATCGGTTTCACCACTCGCGTATGATGCAATTTCATAAATAGTATAAATAAAATGAATGCCCTTTTCTTTAATAATGAAATTTTCGGTTGGGTCAAGTTCTTCCACCCAATAGTAATAGTCTTCCACCAGATTTTCCCCTTCTTTCATACCTACACTTTTTTCCAGTTTTTTGGTAAATAATTTTCTGATTTCTAAACTATCTGCTTCTTCGAATAAATCATCTAAACGCATATAGCGATTTTCATCAAGCAGAAATACAGAGCCTCCGCTACCATAAGTGCCGTGAGCACCTCCAGCATATTCGTAAAAAGATGATTCTATTCCAATATGATTATTATCAACGTAGGTGATTTTTTTATGGTAATCCTCCACCCAAGTGTACATATAATCATAAAAATTTTCCCACATATAAGAATTGGTATCTTGTAAAAAGATTAGCAAGCTATCGTAATTATCTTTGCTGTATTGAACAATTTCTTTGATGTAAACTTCTTTGTCAAAAACAAATTCATCTTCTCTAAAACTGCTAATTATCATATGAGATGCGCTATTGATATGATCGTCAATGGGAAAAGGCAAGTAATAATCAATATTTAAGCTCACAGAAAAATCTTTATACTCTTTTAGGTATTCCATAAATGAAGGAAAATAGGATTCTTTATAAGTAAAATACCGAAAGGCTATGGCTTTTTCTTTTTCTGGTGGATGTAAGTCGAATGCTTGTTGTCCGTCGTTATTTGTCCATGTTCCTTGAATACTACGAAAATCTTTAGACATCTTTCCTTCAAAACATTCAGTATATAGTGAAGATATTAATCTGATACTATCATTTGTAAGAGAACCTTCCAATTGTATTGGCTTGTTTTGCTTGGTATAAAAATAATATCCACTACAATCGCTGGAATCAATGAATAAAACCAATTCTATTGGATATTTGTCAATTTTTCCGCTGTAATTAATCAGGTAATCGTTTGTCCAAACTTGAGCTTTAATACTATTAAACAAAACTAAAAAAAGAATGATCAGAAAACTTAATTTTTTCATGGCAAATATGCTTAGGATAAATGATTTGAAACGGTGTAAACAATATATACGAAATAAATAATAACTAAAAATCCTCCTTGATAACGACTGATTTTTCTTCCTTTTCCCATAAAAATAAAGACAAATAAGAAAATACTACTGAGCGCAGTTATGAGCACATCAAAGTTTAGTGCTTTATCAAATGGGAGAGGAGTTATGATAGAAGTTACGCCTAAAATAAGGAAGATATTAAAGACACAAGAGCCAATGGCATTACCTAGTGCCATATCCGGATTCTTTTTTATAGCTGCAATAATAGATGTTGCCAGCTCAGGTAAAGAAGTGCCGACTGCCACAACTGTTAGTCCTATAATCGTATTACTAATCCCTAAATTTAAAGCGATTGTAGAAGCACTTTCCACTGTCCAATTCCCTCCAAAATATAGTCCAATTAATCCGATAAGAATAAGAATAATATCTTTATACAGCGGATATTCTTTTTTTGGAACATCAGCGATTAGCGGATCAACTTCCATTTTTTTATTGTTTTCTTTTCTAGCTTTTCGTGCTTTTATTGTTGTGGAATAGGAATAATAGAGGAAAAAGATAAGTAGTAGTAATAAGATTATGCCTTCCCAAAAGTTAATGGAATTTGAATTATAGATATTAGGGAAAAGCAAGGTGTCATTAACCATAACCCATAATATAACAACTGCTGCCAGATTAAATGGAATATCTTTTTTAAGTGTGTTTTTACTTACCTGAATAGGGAAAATTATTGCAGCAACACCAATAACAATAAGGATATTCATAATATTACTTCCCAAAACATTGGCAATTGCCAAATCGGTATTCCCTTGTGCTCCGGCAAAAATATTAACAATTAATTCAGGTGCTGAGGTTCCGAAAGCAACAATTGTCAGTCCAATGATAATATCTGTCATACCTAGCTTTTTCCCCAAAGAGGAAGCTCCGTTCACTAAAAAGTTAGCACCTATTGAGATGGCAATCAATCCGACTATTAATAAAAAATAGAGCATTTTCTTTCTAATTATTTAATGTGTATTCCGTTCTCCGAAAATTAAGCTTCCGATTCTTAGAATTGTAGAACCTTCTTCAATTGCTATTGTAAAATCGTTAGTCATTCCCATAGAGATTTCCTTAAAACTTTGTTTGTCTGCAAAATTAGTGTTTTTTAGTTCCTGAAATATTTTTTTAA
>CAZJZP010000216.1:0-4114 GCA_964550505.1 uncultured Prolixibacteraceae bacterium
TCTTTAATTTCTTCGATGTTCACATTTTCAGGAATTTCAATATTTAGAGTGTCAAAGAAATTATCATTTAGTTGTTTGTATCCATATTTTTGTATTTCTTGATGGAGAACGGCAGTTAATATATTAATGTGTCGAGCAATTTCTTTAATTCCATCTTTTCCGTGATAAACAGCATACATTCCTGCCATTGTGGCTAATAATGCTTGAGCTGTACAAATATTGGAGGTAGCTCTTTCTCTTTTAATATGTTGTTCACGGGTTTGCAATGCCATACGAAGCGCTCTGTTTCCCTGCGCATCAATAGAAACGCCAATAATTCTACCTGGAATATTACGTTTAAATTCTTCTTTTGTAGCAAAATATGCGGCATGAGGTCCGCCATAACCCATCGGAATACCAAAACGTTGGGTAGAGCCAAAGGCAATATCTGCGCCCCATTCTCCTGGCGCTTTTAGTAAGGCTAGGCTCAAAATATCAGCTGCAACTGCAATTGTTGCGCCTTGTTCTTTGCCTTGTTTAACAAAAGCAGTGTAATCTTCAATATTTCCTTTTTCATCAGGATATTGCAAAACGGCGCCAAAGCATAATTCGTCAAATTGGAATTGCTTGAAATTTCCAATAACTAATTCTATTCCAAGAGAAGCTGCTCTGGTTTTCAAAACGTCGATACTCTGAGGGAAAAGACTTTCAGAAACAAAGTATTTTTTAGCTCCTGCTTTTACAGCTGCTCTGCTGCGAGCATTAAAGGACATAATCATTGCTTCTGCAGCAGCCGTTCCCTCGTCAAGAAGAGAAGCATTTGCCAAAGGCAAGGCAGTTAAATCGCAAACCATCGTTTGGAAATTCAATAATGCTTCTAATCTTCCTTGTGAAATTTCCGCTTGATATGGTGTGTATGAAGTGTACCAACCTGGATTTTCTAATACATTTCGTTGAATTACCGCAGGCAAAATAGTATTATAATATCCCAATCCGATAAATGATTGAAAAATCTTATTCTTTTGTGCAATTTTCCGAATATGCTGCAAATATTCATATTCGCTAATTCCATCTTTTAGTTGCATTTCTTTAGCTAATCTGATGGATTTAGGGATGGTGTTGTCTATTAATTCATCCATGGAGTTAAAACCGAGGCTTTTTAGCATTTCTGTCGTTTCTTGCGCTTTCGGTCCATTATGTCTTTTAGTGAAATTGTTGGTAATCATCGTTTTATAAGCTTTGTTAAACATTTATTCTCATTCCATGCAAAGGTAATATTTATTCTTTTTCTTTTTCCTTTTTGGAAGATTTTTTTATACAAATCAGAATAAAATGCTTTTTTTCTTTTGTTTTCCAATTTTCTGCATTATCTTTGATTGTTCTTAAGAAGATTGAAAAGCAAAGTGGTTTTTTATTCAATGATTAAATTGATTTTCTTTCTTTATTTTTGTAAAACTGAAATTTTATTTCGATGAAAAAATACATATTGTTTTTGTTTTTAGGTCTATGTTCCAATATCCTTTTTTCCCAAGATACGATATTGTTAACTACCGGAAAAAAAATTGTTGACATTGAAGTGATGGAAATCACAGATGATTATGTCTTATATCAAAAGTGGAAAAAAGATAAAATTAAAGAAAGAATTATTGAACGATCTGAAGTCTATTCTATTCATAATAAGGATGGTTCAAATATGGTTTTATATAAAAAAGATAGTTTAGAGGGTTTTATGCCAAATGCGGATCAAATGGAGTCTTATGTTAAAGGAGAAGTGCAATCCAGGCGTTTTTACAAGAATAAATCTGTTACATACGGAGGAGTTGTTGTTGGAGTTGGAACCTCTTTGCTTGGTTTTAAAGTAGGACACTTTTATACAATTATTGCTCCTGCAGCTTATTCAGCTATAGTTGCTGCTTGGGAGCCTAACTTGGATCGTTTTGAAGATATTACAGCAACACAACAGAAGAACAATTATTTTATGGAAGGATATCGCGATTATGCCCGAATGAAAAAGGTTAAAAATGCTGCTCTCAGTTCTCATATTTCATTTTTGGCAACCTTAGGAGTAATGACCTTGTTTTAATAAGATTTTACACTAGTTAATATCGCTTTTCACTAAGTCTTGTTAAATAATATTTAATATAAAACAGCTTAATTTGATATATTTTTTGTAATTTTATATCATTAAATTATAATGACATTATATGCAGGATAAAGTTAAATTAGAAATCATAGGAATATCATATAGTCAATCACAAAGCGGAGCTTATACTTTAATTTTAGGAGAAAAAGATGGCAAGAAGCGCTTGCCCATTGTTATTGGAGGTTTTGAAGCACAAGCGATAGCAATTGAGATGGAAAAAATGAAACCCAAACGACCTTTAACACATGATTTAATAAAGAGTATAGGGAAAGTTTTTGCTATAGATTTGAAAGAAGTAATTATTCATGAATTTAAAGAAGGTGTGTTTTTTTCCAATCTACTGTTTAAAAGAAAAGAAGGAAAAGAAGAGCTAATTGATGCTAGAACTTCTGATGCCGTCGCACTTGCTGTTCGTTATAATTGCCCCATCTATGCAAAAAGAAAGCTGATTGATGAATTAGGGATAGAAATGGAAATCCGTAGAGTAGGAGAAGAAGAAAAACAAAAACAAGCTTCCGACACTGAAGAAATAGATGAAAGTATTGCAAAACTGGAAAAAGAAGATTTAGCTGATTTTTCCGTGGAAGAACTCCAGGCAATGATGAATATCGCCATCGAAAATGAAGAGTTTGAAAAAGCCTCCATTTTAAGGGATGAGATTAATAAGCGAAAGAAAAATATTGATTAAAAGAACCCCTTAAAGATTATAATCTAATCATTTTATTATTAAAGCAAAAAACTTCACTTTCTAGTGAGTAATTTCCTTGATTTCTTCGGGTTTATGTTTGTGTTTGAACAGTATCATAAATAACACACCTACTACTAAGGCATAGGCTGCAAATGTTAACCAGATGGTTTGCCAATCTTTTAATCCTGCATTGTTTGTGAAATAATCCACAATAAATCCACTTCCAAATCCTCCGAGGATTGCTCCAAAGCCATTAGTCATAATCATAAATAAGCCTTGTGCACTGGCACGAATCTTAGGTGCAGCTTCCATTTCAACAAATAAAGAACCAGAAATATTAAAGAAATCAAACGCTAAACCATAAATTAGCATACTTAATACAAGCATCCATAAACCTGAACCTGGATCGCCAAATCCAAATAAGCCAAATCGAAGCACCCAAGCTAACATACTCATCAACATAACCTTTTTTATTCCAAAGCGTTTTAAGAAAAACGGAATTGCTAAGATAAACAAGGTTTCAGAAATTTGAGAAATAGACATCAGCATCATTGGATGTTCTACGGCAAAAAACCCAGCAAATTTCGATTTAAAATCTTGAAGAAATGGTGTTCCAAAAGTATTAGTTATTTGCAGAGCAGCACCAAGAAGCATAGCAAACATAAAAAAGACAAACATTTTCTTTTGTTTAAATAACACAAAAGCATCAAGTCCTAATGCTTGTACTAAGTTTTTCTTTTCATCACTTTTAACGGGTGGACATTTCGGTAGAGAAAAGGCATACACAGCTAATAAGAGTGAGGCTCCACCACTGACAAATAATTGATTATGAGTTAATGTCCATCCCATTAAATCAACTATCCACATGGCAGCAATAAATCCAATTGTTCCCCATACACGAATGGGAGGGAAAGTTTTAACCACATCGTATTTTGAGCGTTCTAAAATTGCATAAGAAATGGTATTATTCAATGCAATTGTGGGCATATAAAATATAGAAATCAGCAACATTATTGGATAAAATGTAGCATAATCCTGTGCTTGTGCTGCAAAAAACATTAAAACAAAACCGAGTAAGTGGCTGATACCAAAGAGGCGTTCAGCATTAATCCATTTGTCAGCAATAATGCCCATAATCCCAGGCATAAATAAGGAAGCAATTCCCATAGTTGCATAAATACTTCCTACCTGACCTCCTGTAAAGCCAAGAGTATTAATCATATAACCACCTAAAGAAATTAACCATGCTCCCCAAATAAAAAATTGGAGAAAATTCATCAAAACAAGTCTAAATTTTATTCCCA
>CAZJZP010000217.1:0-4111 GCA_964550505.1 uncultured Prolixibacteraceae bacterium
GCCAACGAATATCTTCTGGAAGTGCATGAGCTTTGTCTTTTAATTCTTGTACTTTATTTTCTCCAAAATCAAGATGTCCGCATTCATAAGCTGCTAAAATATCTTCATTTGGTTTTGTTTTGCTAACAGCAACCAATTTGACATTAGAAGGAATCTTGTCTTGTAATTTCTTTATGTTTTCTGCAATATTCATAAAAAAGCTATAATCATATTTGAATACAAAAGTATGTATTTTCTTTGTATTGCAAAAGAAAAGGCTGTCTTTTCAGACAGCCTTTATATTTTATTAATCTAATTGGTGTATTACCAATCCGCTTCTAAGTTTTGGTTCGAACCAAGTAGTTTTTGGTGGCATAATATTTCCAGTATCTGCAATATCAATCAATTGTTTCATAGAAACAGGATATAATGCAAAAGCTACTTTCATTTCACCATTATCCACTCGTCTTTTCAGTTCTCCAAGACCTCTGATACCTCCAACAAAATCAATACGATTTGATGTTCGTAAATCTTCAATACCTAAGATGTCGCGTAGAACATTATCGGATAAAACGGTTACATCCAAGGTTTTGATAGGATCATTATCATCATAAGTACCTTCTTTAGCATTCAATTGATACCAATTACCGTCAATGTACATGCTGAACTCATGAAGCTTTTGTGGTTTGTAGATATCTTTTCCTTTGTTTTCTACACTAAAAATGTTTTCTAAGCGCTGTAAGAATTCTTCTTTACTTAAGCCATTTAAATCTTTTACAACACGATTGTAATCAATTATATTTAACTGATCGTCAGGAAAATGCACAGCCATAAAGAAGTTGTATTCTTCATTACCAGTATGATTAGGATTTTGCTTTTCTTTTTCCAAACCGATACGTGCAGCAGCAGCAGTCCTGTGGTGTCCGTCAGCAACATAGGTGTAGGGAACTTTTGTTGCAAAAAGTTCTTCTATTCTTTTATTGGTTTCCGCGTTGTGCACAGGCCAAAAATGGTGTCCAAATCCGTCTTCAGCAACAAAATCATATTCTGCTTTTTCGTTTGTTACAATATTATCAACAATTTCATCAATTTCTGCAACGGCTTTGTATGAGAAGAATACGGGTTCAATATTCGCATTGGTGTAGCGGGTAAGCACCATTCTATCATCTTCTTTTTCAGGGCGTGTAAGCTCGTGTTTTTTAATAATTCCGTTTTTATAATCTTCACAAGCGGCACAACCAACGATTCCATATTGTGTTTTTCCGTCCATGGTTTGAGCATAGATGTAGAATTTTGCATCCTCATCCTGAACAAGCCATTTGTTTTCTTGCATGTTTTTGAAATTCTCAACAGCTTTTTCATAAACTGTTTCGCTGTGAACATCCGTGCCGGGAGCACAGTCTATTTCTGCTTTGGTAACATGCAATAATGATTCTGCTTTCCCTTTTGCCATTTCGGCGGCTTCTTCGCTGTTCATCACGTCATAAGGAAGACATGATAAATTTTTAACATATTCTTTCGGAGGACGAAGTCCTTTAAACGCTTTTACTATCGCCATAATCTTAAATTAAAATAGGTTAATAATTGTTTAAATCTGAATAAATATTAGTGTCATCCATATCAGAAGAAAAGTTGTCATCGCAATCACCGTCATCGTCGTCATTTTCTCTATCTTTTCTGGTAGATTTTCGAGGATTTTTTTGTAATGAAGTTATCAAAGCTCTATTCATTTTTGACAATTCAAATAAAATTCCCCTAGATTCTTCTTCTTGTTCTTCAGAAATAATACCTAAATTTTTCGCAATGCTGATTAGAACATAGCATTCACGGACAGCTGTTTTGCTTTGTTTGAGGTGGAAAACAAATTGTGATTTTCCCCTGCAAGCTCCTTCTGCTATGCAGATTGCAATGTTTTCAGCTCGTGAAATGATTTTATGTTTCATTTCCATTTCATCATCTGTTTTGCATTTTTTGAAAATAGAGTATAAGAATTCAACATAGCTGAGTGCTTTATGGTAAATTCGTAAGTCATCAAATCTGAAAAAGTTAGGTTTGGATTGTTGTTCGGTGTTCATTTTTCGTTTTTTTTAGTTTACTTTAAATTGGATATCGCCATTTTCAAAATAATTAATGATTTGATTAATAGCAGCTATTCCAGCATTAATATTAGCTTCTGCTGTTTGCGCACCCATTTTTTTAGGCGTTGCATAAAATCTGTTTTCAAAAGCCTTTAATTCATCTGCACAATCAGGAGCAATATCACTAGCATATTTAAAATCATCTCTTGTAGCAAAAATTTCTTTTAAAGAATTTTCGCAAATAACTTCTTTTCGGGCAGTGTTAATAATTGTTCCATTTTTAGGCATTTTTTCCATCAAAGCTTTGTTGATAGATGCTTTTGTTTTTTCGTTAGCAGGAATGTGTAAAGAAACATATTCACAATTTGCGTAGAGTTCTTCAACACTATTAAGAACCTTAATACCATCGGTTTCCATTATTGCTTTTTCAACAAAAGGATCAAAAGCCATTACTTCCATGCCAAAAGCTTTGCCTAAATGAGCTACAATTTTCCCAACATTTCCGTAGGCATGAATTCCAAGTCGTTTGCCTTTCAATTCTGTACCAGATTTGCCGTTATATTGACCTCTAGCCATGTAAATCATCATGCCTAAGGCTAATTCAGCCACAGCATTAGAGTTTTGTCCGGGAGTATTCATTGCTACAATATCATTAGCTGTTGCTGCTGCTAAATCAATATTGTCGTATCCAGCACCGGCTCTAATAATAATTTTTAAGTTTTTTGCGGCATCTAATACCTCTTTTGTTGCTTTGTCGCTTCTTATAACCATAGCATCAACATCAGCAACGGCATTAATAAGCGCTTGTTTATCTTCATATTTTTCTAAGAGTACTATTTCGTAAGAAGCAGTTTCAGCTATCTTCTTCATTTGTGCAACTGCTGCAGGAGCAAATGGTTTTTCTGTTGCGATTAATATTTTTTTCATACTTTTCTAGATTAAAGAGTTTACATTATTTTTAAGTGGAAAAGAGAAAGCAAAAAGCTATGCCTGAATCAGGCATAGCTTGATACTTTATGCTTTCATTGATTCAAATTCTTTCATTGTAGCAACTAATGCTTCAACACTTTCCTTAGGTAAAGCATTGTAAGTAGAAGCACGGAATCCGCCAACATCACGGTGCCCTTTAATTCCTATCATGCCTCTTTCTGCAGCAAATTTTGAGAATTCTTCCTCTAAGTTTTCTTTTCCTTCAGCCATCACAAAGCAGATATTCATATATGAACGGTCTTCTTTGTTAGTAACGGTTGGAACAAACAGACTGTTTCTGTCAATTTCATCGTATAACAGCATAGCTTTTTCTTGGTTGATTTGAGCAAGTTTGCTAACACCACCTTGTGCTTTTATCCATTTCAATGTTTGTAATGCAGCGTAGATGGGCAATACAGGAGGGGTGTTGAACATGGATTCTTTTTTAATGTGTGTTTCATAGTTCAACATGGTAGGAATAGCTCTGTCCACTTTCCCTAAAATATCATTTTTAATAATGACAAAAGTAACACCAGCAGGTGCAAGATTTTTTTGTGCACCACCATAAATAACAGCATACTTTGAAATATCAATTGGGCGACTGAAAATATCAGAAGACATATCAGCTACCAAAGGAATACCTACATTAAAATCTTCTCGGATTTGTGTACCATAAATAGTGTTGTTTGTAGTGATGTGAAAATAATCAGCATCTTGAGGCACATCATAATTACGAGGAATATAGTTGAAGTTTTTATCTTTAGAACTTGCAACTTCAACAGCTTCTCCGAAAAATTTAGCTTCTTTTAAAGCTTTAGAAGCCCATGCACCTGTATTAAGATAAGCGGATTTTTTATTCATTAGGTTGTAAGGAAGCATACAGAATTGTGTGCTTGCACCACCACCTAGAAAAATCACAGAATATCCCTCGGGAATATTAAGAATTTCTTTAAACATTGCAGTTGCTTCATCAACAACAGCAACAAATTGCTTGCTTCGATGGGAAATTTCCAAAATAGATAAGCCCATATCAGCGAATTCTTTTACCGCTTTTGCGGTTTCATCTATAGTGAATTGGGGCAGTA
>CAZJZP010000218.1:0-4080 GCA_964550505.1 uncultured Prolixibacteraceae bacterium
ATCGCAACATACTAAACAAAATGAATCACCACTCCATAAAAATTGTTCAGCAAGACATCACAAATATGCACCTTGATGCTATTGTCAATGCTGCCAATAAAAGTTTACTGGGCGGTGGTGGTGTTGATGGCGCTATTCATCGTGCTGCAGGAAAAGAATTGCTTGCTGCTTGCAAAGAACTTCATGGATGTGAAACAGGAGAAGCTAAAATTACTCCGGGCTTTAAATTAGCCGCAAAATATGTAATTCATACTGTCGGACCTGTTTGGAACGGAGGCAAAAATGGAGAAGAAAAATTATTGGAAAACGCCTATAAAAACTCCTTAAAACTAGCAGACAAATATGATATTCAAAGCATTGCTTTTCCAAATATCAGCACAGGAGTTTACGGATTTCCGAAAGAAAAAGCCGCAAAAATTGCTATCAAAAGTGTAAAAGAATATTTAACCGAAGAAAAACATACTATAACGCAGCTTTTTTTCGTTTGTTATGATAGGGAAAACTACGAAATATACACTAATCTTATATAATTATGCAGAAATTTTTTATTTTATTCTTGATTTTATTTTATAGCACCGCTGTTTTTTCTCAGCAACTAGAAGCAACCGAAGAAGAGTTCTTAGTTTTTGTATCTGTGAAAGACTTTGATGACAAAGCCATTGAGGGCGCAAAAATATTCTTCGACGGAGACAAGACTAAAAAATCATTTCACGGCATTACCAATGCGCAGGGAACATTCCAAATACTGCTTCCTAAAGGAGAAACCTACTCCATTCGATATAAAGATTTTAGTAAAGTCGTTGATTATAACAAAATTGAACTTCCCTCTCAACAAGGAATTTACGAGGTAGAAGTCTTTATCAAATACAAACCTTCTCGTGTTATTGTATTAGAAAATGTGCTTTTTGACACCGGCAAAGCTACGTTAAAAGCTTCTTCATACCCTGCTTTAAATGACATTGTGGAAATTCTGACAATGAAACCTAAAATGATTATTGAAATTGGCGGACATACCGACAATGTCGGCACCAAAGAATCCAACCAGAAACTTTCTCAAGCCAGGGCCGAATCAGTGCGCAACTATCTTATCAGCAAGGGAATTAAAGCGAACAGAATAACTGCTGTTGGTTACGGTCAGGAAAAGCCTGTTGCTGACAATTCGACAGCTGAAGGACGTCAAAAAAATCGCCGTACTGAAGTAACCATACTTTCTGAATAACGTATTAGTTATTTATATAATAGTTAAATAACTACATGGGGCACACTCAAAAAAAATTCGGTGCATTTTCTGGGGTTTTCACTCCTTCTATTCTCACCATTCTTGGCGTAATAATGTATATGCGATTAGGCTGGGTTGTTGGACAGGCCGGATTGTATGTAGCCCTTGGTATCATTCTAATAGCACATGTTATTTCTGTTACTACAGCGCTTAGTATTTCATCTATCGCCACAGACAAAAAAATAAAAAGCGGCGGTATCTATTATATGCTTTCCCGTAGCTTGGGATTACCGATGGGTGGAGCTATCGGCTTAACACTTTTTGTTGGAACAGCATTAAGCATCGCTCTCTACATCGTGGGTTTTACAGAAAGTTTTTTAGCTTTAGACTCTATTCGTGATTTTTTACATCTGGAAGCAAGCATTGATTCTATTCGTATTGTTGGGACTGCTGTAATAATCTTTTTGGTTATTTTGGCTTTTATCTCTACTTCACTTGCTATTAATATCCAATTTTTTATTTTGGCTGCAATTGCTTTGTCCTTGGTTTCCATTATTGTTGGAATGTTTCTCAATGGAAATGCTGGTAGCGAAATTCACTACACGCCAATACAGGAGCACGAATCCTTTGCTTTGATTTTCGCCATCTTTTTTCCGGCTGTTACAGGTTTTACAGCAGGTGTAGCAATGTCAGGAGATTTAAAAAACCCTAAAAAAGACATTCCAAAAGGGGTTATAATGTCTGTGGTTATTGGCTTAATTGTTTATCTTTCCTTAGCAATTGGATTAGCTTATTTTATTGATGCAGACAGCTTAGTAAACGACAGCAATATCTTACTTAAAATTGCCTGGTTTGCTCCTTTATTAATTGCAGGTATTTGGGGAGCAACATTGTCATCCGCTCTTGGTGGGATTCTTGGTGGTCCTCGTATATTACAAGCTATGTCGCTAGACCGAGTTACACCAAAAATATTTGGGAAAGGCCATGGAATTAATAAAGAACCTCGAAATGCCTTAATCCTAACCTTTCTTATTGCTGAGGCAGGTATTTTAATTGGGGAATTGGACGTTATAGCACGCATCGTTTCCATGTTTTATATTGCAGCTTATGCCTTTATCAATCTTTCGTATTCTCTGGAAAGTTGGGCTAGCTCGGATTTCAGACCTTCCTTTAGAATTCCTAAAGCTATCGGATTGATTGGTTTTATAGCTTGTTTTTTTGTAATGTTTCAGATTGATATGCTGGCTATGATTATGGCTTTTGTCATCATTTTACTAGTATATTTATTGTTGAAAAGAAAAGAGTTGCAATTGGATTTAGGCGATGTTTGGCAAAGCGTTTGGTCAACTGTGATTAGAAATTCATTACATAAAATTGACAAAAAAGAAATCGAAGAGCGAAACTGGAAACCCAATATTCTTTTATTCAGCACTCACGGTCGAGAAAGAAATAATCTTGTAGCATTTGGAAAATACCTTATAGAAAAGCATGGATTTTTATCCAATTTTGATTTAATAGAGAATAAAGATGCAAGCGTTCTTTTTCCCAAAAATAAGCAAGCAATACAAACCGAAGATACCGAAAATTTCAAAGGACTTTTTGTGCGCCAACAAAGTTGCAGAGATTACTATGAAGGGGTAGATATGATTGCCCGAACCTATGGTTTTTCAGGAGTGGAACCAAATACAGTGCTTTTTGGTTGGTCTAAACAAACTGAAGATCCCATTCGCTTTGTAAAAACATTACAAAACATTGATGATTTGGATATGAATATCCTGCTAATGGATTATGATAAAGAAAGAGGCTTCGGGAAAAAAGAAAGCATTGATATTTGGTGGAGAGGCAAAGGAAACAATGGTAATCTTTCGCTTAGTTTAACAAAACTTCTATTGATTTCTAATGAATGGAGAAATGCTCATATCCGCTTATTAATCGAAAACCCCATTAATGCAGAAAAAGATTCGATTATACTTCACGCACAGAAAATATTAGACAATCTTCGTATTGATGCTGAAATTCGTGTTATTAATAATCAAATTGAAAAGAAATCCATTTATGACTTAGTTCGCATAGAATCTATCAGCACGGATTTAATATTTATTGGTATCCCTGAAATTGCCGAGGGGAAAGAAAATGACTTTATACAGCAAACAAATACATTATGTGAAGAAGTCGGTAGTATTATTTTCGTTAAAGCTTCTGGTTTTTTTAAGGAATTAAAACTGGGAAGGAAAAAGGATAAAGCAGCTATTTCGGAAGTTGAAGAAGAAGAAGATAAAAGCTATCAACTTCCCTTCTCCTATTCCTCAAAGATAGAAATCCCAGATATTATCTATCCTGACAATTTAGTATTAAAAAGACACTTACGGAATTTCTCAGAGAAATATTTACTGATTATTCAAGATGAGCATAAACAAAGCTTTTCTAGAATTTATACTGAGTACAAACGACTAATTACTGAATTAAAGAAAATTAATGATCAACACTATCAAAATATTATCAATAGTATTGAGAGCGGCTTATGTACAGCTGAATCATTAAATCAACTCTTTTCGCAATTCATCAATAAAAGTTTCAGATTGCAAAAGCAATTCAGGGATAAAAGCCTCCCTATACTAGCAAAAATAATGCAGGATGAAAACAAAAAGCTTATTTCCCGAATTGACAATCTCTGTAATTCATTACCAGAATACGTCTATTATCGTGAACATCTAAAAGGAGGAAAAACAAAAACCAGAAAAACAATCTTCTCCGGAATAATATCCAAGTTTTTCCCGGTATTATCAGAAGAAAATCTATGTGATATTAGCGAAAAACAACGGCTTATCAGCATGCAATTTATTGTAGAAATGCAAAAGTTT
>CAZJZP010000219.1:0-2144 GCA_964550505.1 uncultured Prolixibacteraceae bacterium
CTTAGTCGTTTTGATTTACTTGAAAAATCAGCTAAATTTATGTTTATACCCATTATCGTTTTTTACTTTATAGGTCAATATTCGGAACGAAAATTTAAAAAAGGAGAATAGCTGTAGAATAAGTTGTTGAAGCCATTTTTTTTTAAATGTAATAGCATAAAAAAAAAACTTAAGCAATTATGGCGATTTGTAAAATATTTGTATATTTACAGATTGAAAAATGAAGTTAAGGAAAGAATTATTCTTACACACCTTATGTTTTAGTGTTTTGAGAGTTTTTCTGAATAATAAATATATTATTTATGCCCTATATTGAAATAAATAAAAATGACATAGAAGTAAAAGAAGAAAATAGATTTCAAATATCATATGATAAGTCAATTCCTGAATTACTAACAAAGCTAAAATCTGTAATAGCAATTAGCACATATCAAGCAGGGAAAGTGATTTTTATTAGTGCTAATAATGAGAAATCACTAAATCAAACTCCTATTTCATTTAAAAAACCAATGGGAATTGCCTTGTTAGATAACAAAATGGCAGTTGCAACATTGGATGAAATTCAGATTTTTTCTAATTCAGATGCCTTAGCAAAACAATTTCCATATAGCAAAGAAAATTTTGATGCTTTATATTTGCCTCGTGCTGTATATTACTGTGGTGAAACAGATTTGCACGATTTGCATTTTGCAAAAGGTGGATTATGGGCAATTAATACAAAATTTTCGTGTATTTCTTCTTATGATATTAATTATAGTTTTACACCACGTTGGAAACCACCATTTATTTCAAAACTAACACCTGATGACAGATGTCATTTAAACGGAATGGCCACTATTGATAGTGTTCCAGCTTTTGTAACAGCTTTAGGGAAAACAGATACTAAAGGAGGCTGGAGAGAGAATATAATAAATGGAGGAGTTTTAATGCAAGTTCCTTCCGGAGAAATTATTTTGGAAAATCTAGCAATGCCACATTCCCCAAGAATAATTAATAATGAGCTGTTTTTATTATTGTCTGCAACAGGGGAAATTATTAAGTGCGACCTTAAAAGTAAAAGCTATGAGGTGATTTATAAAGTTTCAGGATTTATTCGTGGAATGGCTTTTTATAATAATTATTTATTCGTTGGTTTATCAAAAGTTAGAAAATCGAGTAAGACATTTAGTAAACTACCAGTATCAAAAATGTCAAATTATGCAGGCGTTGTTGTAATTGATTTACAGAAAAGAGAAAAAGTAGGCGAAATAAAATACAACACAACTGTTGAGGAGATATTTGATGTACAAATATTGCCTAATATGATGAACCCAGGACTAATAAGTCCTAACGATAATAGACATAAGTTAGCAGTAACGACCAAAAATAATGCATTTTGGAAAAAAGAAAAATAATTTTATTTATTAACAATTAAACTTAAGAATTATGTATGTAAAACAAAGTAAAAAATTAATGCTCGCAGCAGCAATAGTTATTATGTTAAACTTTAGTAGCTGTGGTAAGTATGAAGACGGACCTATGTTTAGCTTAAAAACAAAAACGGCTAGATTAACCGGCGAATGGGAAGTTATTGAAATAGATAAAGATAAGCTGAGTGATGAAGGACTTAAATTAATATTAGAATTTGAAAAAGATGGCGATTTTTCTGTAGATGTGTCTTATACGGGTTATTCTTATTCTTATTCTTATAACGGAGAATGGGAATGGGAAAGCGATAAAGAATCAATAGAAATAACAATGGACGGAGATAAAATGGAATGGGATATCCTTAGGCTAACCAATAGTGAATTGTGGTTTGAGGATGAAGATGGCGAAGAATGGAAATGTGAAAAAGAATAAAATCAATTCTTAAAAGCGTTTTTGTAAAGTAATAGCCTGTGAGGTGCCCGCTTTAGTGTGTGCACCTCGCTTTATTTTTTCAGCTGTGATTTTTTCACGCACTTTTCAAGATAATTGTAAAATTCAGCACCTATCACCACCTACTCCCCAACTTGATAAAAAATGCCTCGTTCTTGTTTTTGGCGATGGATTTTCTTTGCTGCTTCCAATACATCTAAATACTTGTTTACTTCATTAATATGTAATCCCAGTATGCTGCATAAATCATCCACTGTGCAAGGTCTGCGACTGATGGTTTCCAGAAT
>CAZJZP010000219.1:2244-4076 GCA_964550505.1 uncultured Prolixibacteraceae bacterium
TGCAGCAATTCTTCTTTGATTTTTTCAAAGGGAATATATTCTTTTCTTTCCTGGGTAAGTAAAGTCGTTTTCCCTACTTCACAATACACACAGTCTAGCGTGCAGACTTTTTTCGGGACTAAATCAACACCCAAAGACATGCCTAATCTTCGGGAAGGAACGGGACCAAACAGATATTTGTACATTGTTTTTTATTACAAAATTACGTTTTTCTATGAGATGGAAGACGAAAAGAGCTAAAAAGCCTAATCTGTATTGACAAAAAAGTTTTTTTTAACGCTGTTTTAATATTATTGCTTCACAAAAGGTGCTTTTCCAAGGTATTTTTCCTTGCTGTAGATTTCCACAAAATATACTCCTGCTTTCAATGTTGAAACATCAAGGATAATGTCATCGTTTTGTTGAGTATGCAGCTTTTTCTGTAAGATAAGTTTTGCGTTTAGGTCTAATACTTTTATGACAAAATCTTTAGAGTTCTGACAACCGCTAATATGGATATAATCCTTTGCAGGATTTGGGAAAAGGCATAGATTGAGCTTTTTTTCTGTTGAAATGGCATTATATTTCCCGATAAAATCGCCATTACGTAAATTGTTTCCCTTATATGTACCCCAAAGTACGGTATTATTATTAATGGGAACATTCATTGGATAAGCGTTGATAAAAATACTATCTGTTTGAACTCCGAAATTTTGCGTATAAGAAAGCACGAGCATATCCAAATTTCCGTCTCCATCGATATCGCCAAAGCAGGGACCGTTCATAAATGTCCAGCCATGCGTTAAGATTGGAAAACCAGAGAGTTCTCCGCTGCCATCTATTTTGTAGGCATGAATAAAACCACGACCAAGGCTGTCAATCATATTAGAACCGAAAATCAATTCATATTCGCTATCGTTATTAATATCGGCAACGCAAATAATTCCTTCTAATCCTCCGCTTTTGCTTATGGGGAAATTGGGCAGCGGATTGCCGGATGCATCCCAGCCGTAGAGCATGTCATCAACAGTACCGGAGATTGGGCGACTCATAAAAATACAATAATTTCCGTTGATTTTTACGACGGTGGGAGTGGAATACGTCCAATTATTATTGGGAACATTTTTTGGCCAGTTAGTAAGATTGCTGCCATCTTCTTGCGTAACATAATATTGCGGAGTATCACCGTGCGTAGCTCCGATAATTTCTCCCTTTCCGTTGTTGTTAATATCTGCGATAATGGGAGATTGATAACTGTATTTCTGATTTGGTTCTGTTGTAATAGGAAATCCCGTTTTAGTAGAGCCGTCAATATTAAAAACATATTTTGTTTTTGTTGAATAGGCGATAATTTCTGCTTGACCGTCTTGGTCGATATCAGCAATGGAAGGTGTAACAGCAGGAGTTCCGTCTAATATTTGTGGCCAGTTGGAACTAAAACTGCTTCCGTCTTCTTTCAGTATGTGTATTTTGCCGTTTGTCAGCCGTTCGCAAACAATAATTTCCATTTTTCCGTCATCATCAATATCAAAGAGTGCTGGGGCACAGATAATCCAATTATTGTTAAAATTTACTGGCCAACCGCTGTGTGTATTACCGTTTGCAGAAAAAAGATGAATGCGTCCATTAGCAGGCGCATCACCTGTAACTTGAACTATATCAAGCATTCCATCGCCGTTTACATCGCCGATAGCAGGCGGATAAATGGCGGTACCAATTAAGCTTGTTTGCCAAATTAAGCCAGTATCGGCGTAAACAAATAAAGTGGAATTTGCAGCAAAGATAATTTCATCTTTTCCATTATTGTTTAAATCAGCCAATGCTATTCCGCGAAAGTTTTTAAAAGTGGGATT
>CAZJZP010000220.1:0-1729 GCA_964550505.1 uncultured Prolixibacteraceae bacterium
TAGAAACACTTCGTTTGAAAGGTGTTGTGATTAGTGAAGAAGAGTCGGAAGCGGCACAAATCGCTATTCTTTTGCATGATATTGGGCATGGTCCTTTCTCGCATGCACTTGAAAACACCTTGGTTCATGGAATTAATCATGAAGAACTTTCCTTGCTTTATATGGAAAGAATCAATGCAAAATATAATGGTCAAATAGCTATGGCACTAGCAATGTTTAAAAATCAATATCCACGAAAGTTTTTTAAGCAGCTTATTGCTAGTCAATTGGATGTTGATCGCTTGGATTACCTTAAGAGAGATAGTTTTTATACCGGTGTTTCAGAAGGAGTTATCAGTACGGCTAGAATTATTACCATGATAAATGTCGTTGATGACGAACTAGTAGTTGAAGAAAAGGGGTTATATTCTGTTGAAAAATATATTATTGCCCGACGATTAATGTATTGGCAGGTATATCTTCATAAAACATCACTTTCAGCGGAGCATTTGATGGTACATATTCTTCAGCGCGCAAGGGAACTTGCTCAAAAAGGAGAAGAATTATTTTCTACCGAAGCCTTGAAGCATTTTTTGTATAATACCGTCAGTTTAATTGATTTTCAAACGAATCCTAATCATTTAGATGTTTTTTCCCAATTAGATGATGCTGATATTAGTATATCGGTAAAAAACTGGATAAATCATAAAGACAAAATACTTGCAGCCTTATGTGAAAAATTGATAAATAGGAAGCTTAACAGAGTGGAATTAACATCTGAGCCTGTCGATAAAAATCGGCTAAAGCAAATGCAGAAGGCTGTTCAAAAGAAATATAATTGTACCGAGGAGGAATTAGAGTATTTTATTTTTACTGGAATAGTTGAAAACCGAGCTTATGAATCAGCAGCAAATGAAATTAAGATATTAAAAAAGGATAATAGTATTGAAGATTTAATTACAGCTTCCGACCAGCATAATATCTTGGCTTTATCTCAAACAGTAAAAAAACATTACTTTAGTTATCCTAAAGAAATAAAGCTTGTTAATAACTGATTATTAAAAAATGATTAGGTTTTCATTATTTATTAATATCTTGCAATGTTTTTTGATATGGAATTTACAGCAAAAAAAATAGCAAAACTTCTTAACGGTGAAATTATTGGAGATAAAACCGTTACAGTAAACACCTTGGCTAAAATTGAAGAAGCGCAAAAACATAGCCTTTCTTTTTTAGCTAATCCGAAATATGAAAAATATATTTACAAAACAGCGGCTTCCATTGTGATAGTTTCTAAAAAATTTGAGCCCACTCATAAACTAGCATGTACATTAATCAAAGTGGAAGATCCTTATATTGCTTTTGCAAAATTATTGGATTATTATGCTGAGCTCCAAAAACCACAAAAAGGAATTTCCGAATTTTCTTATATTGCTGAAACAGCCCAGATAGGAAAGGATTCTTATGTTGGGAATTTTACACACATAGGAGAAGATGTTTGTATTGGGAAAAATGTTAAGATTTATCCACAAGTATATATTGGGGATAAAGTGCAAATAAAAGATAATTCTTCGTTATTTCCCGGAGTGAAAATTTATAATAATTGTGTAATTGGAAATAATTGCACTATTCATGCAGGAAGTATTATTGGAGCTGATGGTTTTGGATTTGCTCCTCAACAAGAAGAGCAAGGCTATAAAAAAATTGCACAAATAGGAAATGTAATCATCGAAGACAATGTTGAAATAGG
>CAZJZP010000220.1:1829-4073 GCA_964550505.1 uncultured Prolixibacteraceae bacterium
AAAGATAATAAAGTGGTTTTGGGATCTCCTGCCATAGAAGTAATAAATTATAGAAAATCATTTATTCATTTTAAACATCTTGACAGCCTAAATAAGCGTGTGGATGAATTAGAACGAAAACTAAAAGAAGTTAACGAACGAGAAAAGACAGATGATAAATAAACAAAAAACGCTGAAAGAAAACCTGAAAATATCAGGAAAAGGATTGCATACAGGAAAAGAGGTTAATCTTAATTTTTTGCCACAAAATAGTGATTTTGGCATTGTATTTCAGCGTAGTGATTTGGAGGATAAGCCACGTATTCGTGTTATAGCAGATAATGTTTACGACACATCCAGAGGAACAAGTATCAAAGAGAATAATGCTGAAGTTAAAACAATTGAACACCTGATGGCTGCGGTTGTTGCACATGAAATTGACAATTTACTTATCGAAATAGATTGTGATGAGGTGCCTATCCTTGATGGTAGTTCTATTATCTATTTTGATGAGTTTGAAAAAACTGGAGTCAGAGAGTTAGATAAACCAAAAGAATATTTAACAGTTAACAAAGAGATTGTTTATCACTATGAGAAGAAAAATGTAGAAATGATTGCTCGACCTTCTGATACCTTTAAATTAGATGTTATTGTTGATTACAATACTAAGGTTTTGGGAGTTCAAAAAGCTAGTTTGAATAGTCTCAAGGATTTTAAAAAAGAAATTGCAGCAAGTCGAACATTTGCCTTTTTACATGAGTTAAAACCTCTTTTAAAAGCAGGCCTTATTAAAGGAGGAGATTTGGACAATGCTATTATCTATGTTAATGAATTATTGTCTAAAGAAGACACAATAGAATTATCAAATTATTTTCAAAATCCTAAAATTGATGTTTTAGAAGAAGGGATTTTAAACAATGTACAATTACATTATCCTAATGAAGCTGCTCGTCATAAATTATTAGATGTTATTGGAGATTTGGCTTTATTAGGAAAACCTGTTAAAGCCCACATTATTGCTAAATACCCGGGGCATTATACTAATGTTGAATTTGCAAAACACATTTTAAAGAATAATAATGAATAATACAATTCCTGTTTACGACCCGACTAAAGAAGCTATTTTTGATGTCAATGAAATCAAAAAAAGGCTTCCACACCGATATCCCTTTTTATTGGTGGATAGAATTTATGAACTAAGTGAAACTCATGTGGTGGGAACAAAATGCATTACCTCAAATGAGCCATTTTTCCCCGGACATTTTCCTGAAGAACCAGTATTTCCGGGAGTTCTTCAAGTTGAAGCAATGGCACAAACAGGAGGTGTTCTTGCTTTAAACACTGTCCCTGATCCAGAGAACTGGACAACTTATTTCTTGAAAATTGACGCTGTTAAATTTAGAAGAAAAGTGGTTCCAGGCGATGTTTTAGTAATGCGACTAGAATTATTAAGAGAAATAAGAAGAGGAATTGTACATATGTCTGCTAAAGCCTACGTTGGAAACAATTTGGCATGTGAGGCAGAATTAATGGCACAAATAGTAAAACAAAAAGCAGAATAAGCATGAATCAACCACTTTCTTTTGTTCATCCACAAGCAAAAATCGCAAATAATGTAGTGATAGAACCCTTTGTTACTATTCATAAAAATGTTGAAATTGGTGAAGGAAGTTGGATAGGCTCTAATGTTACTATTATGGAAGGAGCGAGAATTGGAAAGAATTGTAAGATATTTCCAGGAGCAGTTATTTCTGCTATTCCTCAAGATTTAAAGTTCGGAGGAGAAGAAACGCTCGCCATTATTGGAGATAATTGCACTATCAGAGAATTTGCTACTATTAACAGAGGAACAAAAGCCAGCGATGAAACACGCGTTGGAGATAACTGCTTAATTATGGCTTATGCTCATATTGCACATGATTGTGTTATCGGAAATAATGTTATACTGGCAAATTGTGCTACACTGGGAGGACATGTAGAAATAGATGATTGGGCCATTATTGGAGGTCTTTCTGCTATTCATCAATTTGTTAAAATTGGTTCTCATACCATTTTAGCCGGGGGTTCCTTGGTAAACAAGGATATCCCGCCTTTTATTAAGGCAGGCAGATATCCTATCAGTTTTGCAGGGGTGAATTCTGTTGGTCTTAGAAGAAGAGGATATAACGAAGAGAAAATTAACGAAATCCAAAACCTCTATAGAACCTTATATCTTAAAGGAAACAATGTAAGCAATGCTATCAGAGTTATCGAAGCTGAAATGTC
>CAZJZP010000221.1:0-4068 GCA_964550505.1 uncultured Prolixibacteraceae bacterium
ATATTAAAGGTCGAACGCGAAACTCCACAGGGAATTTATTTGAGTTCTGAGGATAATGATGAAGTATTACTCCCCAACCGCTATGTGCCAGAAGATATTTTTCCTGGCAAAGAGATTGAAGTTTTTGTGTATAAAGACTCTGAGGATCGTCCTGTAGCCACTACACAAAAAGTTTTTTTGCTTCTGGGCGAATATGCAATGCTTAAAGTGGTTAAATTGACCAAATTTGGCGCATTTATGGATTGGGGTCTGGATAAGAACCTTCTCGTGCCCTTTAGCGAGCAAAATATTGATATGGAGGAAGAAAAATCGTATCCAGTATATTTGTACTTAGATGAAGAAACACAACGATTAGCCGGCTCAACCAGATTAGACGATTTTTTTGATAATAATCAGTTGGAATTGGAAATTGATCAGGAAGTGGATATTTTTATTTTTGAGGAAACTTCCTTAGGCTATAAAGTTATTGTGAATAATAAATATACAGCTTTATTATACCATAATGAAATTTTCCAAAAAATAGCTATTGGAGATACTAAAAAAGCCTATGTAAAGAAAATTCGTGAAGACAACAAAGTGGATGTTTCACTTGAAAAAAGCGGTTATTCTAATATTGACAGTTTTGCTCAGCAAATTATGCAATCCTTAGAAAATAATATGGGGTTTTTAGCTTTAACAGATAAAACAGATGCCGATATTATTAAGGACGAGTTACAGATGAGCAAAAAAAACTTCAAAAAAGCCATTGGTTACTTATACAAAAACAAGAAAATCGAGTTAAAAGAAGACGGAATTTATCTTTGCTAACTACTGCATACGCTTTCTTTTCAACAAATAATCCTGCAAAACCGGTACAAATCCTTGCTTAATGTCAGCTGTAATAAAATCAATGCGGTATTGTTGGCATTTCTCTTTTAGCATAGCAAAATAGCGATTGACTTCCTTGTAATAATCATCCTTAAAATCCAATGATTTGAGTTTGATTTCTTCATTTGTCTCTAAATCAATGAATTTATATGGCCGGTTTTCGAAATTAAAATCAATTTCGGTATCTTTATCTAATACATGGAAAAGCAAAACTTCATTTTTGTTGTGTTTTAAATAGCGTAACGCAGAAAATAATTCTTCAGGATTTTCCTCTCTGTTAAACATATCGCTAAAAATGACTATTAGCGAACGTTTATGGACTTTATTTGCAATTTCTGTAATAGTATTCGCTAAATTGGTCGTAGAAATCCTGTTTTTATGTGGTTTTTGTATGAGTTTTTCTAATTCCATATACAGATTGTGCGCGTGCAATTCTCCAGACTTAATTTGACTAAAAAACTCTATGGAATCTGAAACCAGCGAAATACCGTAAGCATCGCGTTGTTTGCGTAATATTTCAATAATGGCAGCAGCAGCATAGACAGAGAAAAATAATTTATTGTATTCCTGCAAATCCAATTTTTTCACTACAGGATAATACATTGACGGAGAAACATCTATAATTATTTGACAGCGTAAATTTGTTTCTTCCTCGTAGCGTTTTACAAAAAGCTTTTCTGTACGTGCATACAATTTCCAATCGATATTTTTGGTGGATTCGCCTTCGTTATAGATACGATGTTCTGCAAATTCCACGGAAAAACCATGTAAGGGACTTTTGTGTAGTCCGGTAATAAAACCCTGCACAATTTCTCGTGCAATAAGTTCCAGTTTTGAAACCGCCCGAAAATTATCTTTATTAATGTGTATTGGCATAGTATAAAAAAAGCCATTAAAAAAATGGCTTTATCATCTTTTAAGAAATGCTTAAAGTATTGCTTCTAATTTACTTACAAGTGTGTTTTTAGGTACAGCACCAACTTGTTTGTCCACAATCTCACCATTTTTAATAAATAAAACGGTAGGAATATTTCTAATTCCAAATTTTGCGGCTGCTCCTGGAGCATTGTCAACATCTACTTTTCCAATAATTGCTTTTCCATCGTATTCATTAGCCATTTCTTCAATAATTGGAGCAATCATTCGGCAAGGTCCACACCATGTTGCCCAAAAGTCAAGAACTACTGCTTTGTCTGATTTCATAACAATTTCTTCAAAATTGTTGTCGTTAATTTCTACTGCCATAATTTGTTGTTTGAAGTTAATAAATCAATTTCTTGTTCTAATTCTTACAAAAATAAAAATATTCTTTGATAACAAGCCAATAAATTATTTGTTTATTTTTTAAATAAGAAATCTGCTTTCACGCCTAAGCTTATCCATCGACCAGGCATGATGATATTTGCATAATCAAAATATTTTGTATCAAAAATATTGTGGACATTAACATAATATTTCAAATTAATTCCTGATTTTTTCACATTATGCTTATAATCTAAGCTAAGATTACACAGGAAATAGTCTGTATAATCCTTCTCCACTAATTGCATATTCTCATAAGCGGTATAACTCCCGTTTCTATTAATATGGTATATATTCCCAGCAATAAAAAATCCCTTAAAAATCTCTTGTTGTATGCTGAAATGTATTTTGCTTTTCAAATGATCCAGTGCATAAAAGGATATTAAATCTCCACTTTCTTTTTCCATCTCCAAATATTGAAATCCTATGCTAATATGCTGTTTGCGTTTATTATATTGCAGTAATTCCAAAATTGAAAACTGCACATTACACTGCAAACCATTCGTTATTAAATCGGTATGATTATGGCTTTGCCAGAGATCTAAGGAGTTTTCTTTTACCCAATCGATAGTATTATAGCCATATTTTCTAAAGATACTTGCATTAAGTTTTAGCTTTTTACCTTTAAAACGATAGCCGCTTTCCAAACTCAGTGATTCTTCTGCTTTTAAATCAGGATTTCCTTGATTTGTCGGTCCTTGATAATACAAATCTGTAAAACTCGGTAATCGCATAGCTTGAGTTAATGAAATAAAAACACTGTTTTTGGTTTTCCACTTATAACTTATAGAAAGCGATCCGTAGGGATTAATTGTAAAATCATTTGTGATATGGCCCATAAAGCCGGCATGAAAAGCCATTTTTTTAGCATTATATGTATGTTGAAAAAAAAGATAATAATTATCCCTTCCACAGCTTCTAGTGTAAAAAACAGACTCCTCTCCTTTTACAGCTATTTTTTGCTCCAACTCCTCTCCTAGCACATTACTAAGGATTTTTTCCTTATTGTATTCCATGCCAAAATAGCTTAAGCCGAGTTTTGTTTTGTAAGCTAAGCGGAAATTGCTTAAATATTGCTCTGTTCTGTGATAATTATGTCCTTGATAATAATAATTAGAGCCAAAAGAAGCTGTATCTGTATCGCTAATCCAGAAATCACCAATGTGTCGGTAATAGTTTTCATCCTCTCTGAACAGTTCAAATCTATCGCGGTGTCTTCTCCAAGAAGCAGTAAAGAAAAAACGCAGTTTTTCTCCAGTTTTATATTGTAATGCAGCAAATTCAGACTGTATTTCTTCAAATTGATCTGGATATAAAGGCGTATAAAAACTATTTGCTCCAAAGGCATTATTAATATAACCGCTTTGCAACTCAAAAACACCAATTTTACTCAGATGCATGGAGCGATAATACAATTTATAATTGATATAATCAGTATTTTCGATATAGCCCTCACTCCTATTATGGCTTGCACTGAGATAAAAACTGTTTTTATTTTTCACAAAAGCTGAGGAAATATGACTACCGAACAAACTGTGCTCACCTCCGTTGAGATGAAGATACAAGCTATTTTGTGTTGGTTTTTTTGTAACGATATTGATAGCACCTGCATAGGAATTGGCTCCATAAACAAAAGCAGCTGGTCCCTGCAAGACTTCAATATAATCAATATCGTCAGGCGAAACAGGGATATTCATATTATGATGTGCTGTTTGTGCATCATTAAACTTGACTCCATTTACTAATATCAGGCATTGTTCCGCATTTCCTCCTCTAAGCGAAACATCTGCTTGCATTCCGTGCGGTCCTCGTGTTCTAACATCAATTTCAGCAATACTTTCCAATAAGGCAGCAATATCTTTGGAAGAGTAGTGCTCGATATATTCCTTATCAATAATA
>CAZJZP010000222.1:0-3918 GCA_964550505.1 uncultured Prolixibacteraceae bacterium
TGTATTAAAAAATGTTGAGGTATAATTAACTTTATCGACCCATACCATTAATACTTTTGCTCCGCTTTTAGCTGCAATATTAACAGCATAATCTAAAGCTCCCAGCGATCCTTTTGAGAAATCAATTCCAACTAATATTAAATTTTTCATTTGTTTTATTTTTTTGATTAGATTAAAAAAATTACACTTTCACTTTATATTTAACTTTGCTAAAATAATAAATATTTAAAAAAAAGAGCACATTATATGAAATAAAAACAATCAAAGTTGTATTTTTGTTTTTATGAATGAACTATTGCGACCGGAACAAGATCCGACAAATCAGAAAGATAAGGAGATAGAAGAGGTGTTACGACCTGCTGATTTTAATTCTTTTAAAGGGCAGGAAAAGGTGATTGAGAATATCGGGATTTTTGTTGAAGCTGCTCGACAACGTAATGAAGCCCTCGACCATGTATTATTACATGGCCCACCCGGACTAGGGAAAACAACCCTTTCTTATATTATAGCCAACGAACTAGGGGTAAACCTAAAATTATCTAGTGGCCCTGTTTTGGATAAACCGGGAGATTTAGCTGGTTTGTTAACAAATTTGAACGAAAACGATGTGCTGTTTATTGACGAAATACATCGTTTGAGTCCTGTTATTGAAGAATATCTTTATTCTGCAATGGAGGATTTTAAGATTGATATTATGATTGATAGTGGTCCAAATGCTCGTTCGGTGCAAATCGCCTTAAATCCTTTTACCTTAATTGGTGCCACTACTCGAAGTGGCTTGTTGACAGCACCTCTGCGTTCTCGTTTTGGAATTAACGCTCGTCTTTCTTATTATCATCCCGAAACACTTAAAAATATTGTTTTGCGTTCTGCGTCCATATTAAAAGTAGGTATAGATGATAACGCAGCTATGGAAATTGCTCGAAGAAGCAGAGGCACACCAAGAATTACCAATCTTTTATTACGAAGAGTTCGTGATTTTGCCCAAATTAAATCAGATGGACATATTAACCTTAAGATTACTAATTTTAGTCTTGCCGCTCTAAATGTTGATAAATATGGGTTGGATGAAATGGATAATAAAATTTTGTCATCCATTATTGAAAAATTTAAAGGTGGTCCTGTGGGTATTTCAACAATTGCAACAGCTGTAGGAGAAGATTCAGGAACTATTGAAGAAGTCTATGAACCTTTCCTTATTCAAGAAGGCTTTTTGATGCGCACTCCCAGAGGAAGAGAAGCAACAGAAAAAGCCTATAAGCATTTGGGTTTATTTAAATCCCCGAATCAGTCTGAATTATTTTAAGAAATGCAAAGCCTTTCTTCCACATATATTAAAGAAGAAGCTCGTAAGCTTGGTTTTTCTGATTGCCGAATAGCCAAAGCGGAAGATATTGGGGAAGAGAAACATCTTTTAGCAAAATGGTTACAAAAAGCCTATCAAGGCGAGATGAAATACCTTGAAACGCAATTTGAAAAAAGAACAAATCCTTTTGCTCTAGTTAAAAATCTTAAGTCTATTGTTGTTTGCAGCCTACATTATGCATCTTCAACAAGCAATAATTTTTGTGGCAAAGATTATAAAATATCTCGTTATGCATTTGGAGAAGATTACCATATTATTGTCAAGGAGAAATTGCGTAAATTAATTTCACTTATTAAAGAAAAAGAGCAGACTTTAGAAGCAAAAATCTTTGTTGATAGCGGACCTTCAATGGATAAAGTATGGGCAAAAAAATCTGGTCTTGGCTGGCAAGGGAAAAACACTTGTATTATTCATCCGCAGTATGGGTCTTTTTTCTTTATAGGAACAATATATACAAATTTGGATTTAAGCGAAGATAAACCGATAGAAGAAAAATGTGGCAGTTGCCGAAAATGTATTGACGCCTGTCCTACACAAGCTATAACCGAAGATTTTACTGTAAATGCTACAAAATGCATTTCCTATTTAAATAAAGAAGCAGCCACTATTCCTGAAGCATATCGCGAGAAAGTATATCCCTGGATTTTTGGTTGCGACATTTGTCAAGAAGTTTGTCCGTGGAACCAAAAAACAGAAGTAAAAATAGATACTGTTTTGATTCCCAATAAAAAACAACTAAGTCTTGATAAAGAAAATTGGGAGAAAATGACCAAGGCAGAATTCGTCCAATTATTCGGAAAAACTCCTTTAAATTGGCAAGGATTTGACAAAATAAAGCAAACAATAGCTTCTTTATCTGAAAAATAGAAAGAATGATTCTTTTATTCGTTGGCAAAAAAATGTTTTCTATATTAAATATAAAGCAGTATGTCTAATTCCTTGCGGCGTATAAAAAGTTTTTTTATTTTCGCTTGCTAAGAAAACAGGAATATTAGTAACCCAATAAAAATTATCTCAGGAATTAAACAATGAAAAGATTTTTAATTATTATCGTTATTCTAGCTTTAGGATTTAATAAAATCAGTAAAGCAGATGAAGGAATGTGGCTACCTTATCTAGTAGAACGCTTGAATTATGTTGATATGCAAAAGATGGGCTTGCAATTAAGTCCGGAAGAGATTTACAGTATCAACAATGCAAGTATGAAAGATGCAATTGTTATCTTTGGAAGAGGTTGCACAGGAGAAATTATTTCCGATCAAGGTCTTTTATTAACAAATCACCACTGCGGATATGGACAAATTCAAGCCCATAGTTCAGTTGACCATGATTATTTGACAGATGGTTTTTGGGCGATGAATAAGGGAGAAGAATTACCAAATCCTGGCTTAACTGCCAAATTCTTAGTTAGAATTGAAGATGTTAGCGAGCGTATAAAAAAAGAATTAAACTATTATCAAACGGAAGACCAACGTAATGAGCTTATTGAAAAAATTTCAAAAGAAATTGAAATGGAAGCAATGAAAGGAAACCATTACAATGCAGAGGTTAAATCCTTTTTCGAAAAAGATGAATTTTATCTTTTTGTTTATGAAACATTTTTGGATGTTCGTTTTGTTGGTGCTCCTCCATCTTCTATTGGAAAATTTGGAGCTGATACCGATAACTGGATGTGGCCAAGACATACTGGAGATTTTGCTCTGTTTAGAGTGTATTCAGGTCCTGATGGTAAACCAGCAGAATATTCTGAAGATAATATTCCTTTAAAGCCAAAATACCATTTTCCTATTTCAACTGCTGGCTATGAGAAAGATGATTTCGCTTTTATAATGGGATATTCTGGTAGTACAGACCGCTATCTTCCTTCTGCAGGAATTCAAATGGCACTTGAAATTACCAATCCTTCTATCGTTAAGATTCGAGATAAAAAATTAAAAATTATGCGAGCTGATATGGATATGGATGATAATGTTAGAATCCAGTACGCATCAAAATATGCTCAAACAGCAAACTATTGGAAGTACTTTATTGGTCAAAGCAAAGGCTTAAAAAGAAATCAAGTATATAGAAAAAAACAAAATTTGGAATCTAAGTTTGAAGCATGGGTAATGGCGAACACCTTAAGAGATAAAGAATACGGTACAGCACTGGCAAATATGTCGAATGCTTTCGCTCTCAAAAGACAATATGAAAAAGCAATAATTTATTTTAGGGAAGCAATATACAGGGGGAGTGAAATTATTGTTTATGCTTATCGCTTTCTACCTTTATTAAAGGAATTAGAAAAAGATAATCCCGATCAAGTCAAAATAGACCAACTTACAAAATCGCTTAGAGCATTAACAGAAAGCCATTTTAAAGATTATAATAAAGCCACAGATCAAAAATTATTCTGTGCTATGTTGGAACTCTTTTTTGAAGATGTCCCAGTAAATCAACATGCTGATATTAAATGGTATATCGACAAAAGCCATAAAGGAGATATTGCAGCTTTCACAGAGGAAGTCTTTTCTAAAAGTATTTTTACTAGTAAAGAAGATGTGTTAAGCTTT
>CAZJZP010000223.1:0-3915 GCA_964550505.1 uncultured Prolixibacteraceae bacterium
GTTGTGTTGGCGTTTTATTAGTAACAGAGGTTAATAATTATGTTCACAATTCTACCGTAAATCTTTTCCCGAACCCGTCAAAAGATGTATTTCTTCTTAAAACAGAAAATTTCGACTTATCGGAAATCGATGAGATTAACGTGTTTGATGTTCTTGGCAGAAAGCAAAACAATTTTTCAATTACCAGTAAAACAGTAAGTACTCTAGAGTTTGATTTCTCTTCATTATCTCCCGGAATATACTTTATTCAATTGCAAAAAGGAAAGGAACTAATCACAGAAAGGCTTGTTTTGAAATAGGCTAAAGGGGTATCGCAGAAATCAATCCCTTCCCTAGCTTCCACGCCTTTTTGGGAGTAGTGCTTATCTTCTTAATGATTTAAGAAAGCATAATTTTGTTTCTTATTGAATATTATATATTAATTTTCCTGTCCACGTTTTTCCTGCATACAATTGAATTAAAATATAATATCCCCCGGTAGTTTTAGCAGTATATGAAATTAGGGCATCATCAGGAGATGAAGAGCTGTCATTATCAAAAGCTTGTGGGTCTCCATTGATTTTATTTTCAGATTCAACTTGATTTTCTTTATAGATTTTTAATGTAGGATCTCCTTCTCCATTTGTTTCGAAATGATAAGTTGTTCCAGCATTTAATTCTGCAAATAGCCAAAGGTTATTGTTTTCTAGATTTATTTCTAGATTTTTTACCTCTTGCAAAGTAGCTGATGGAGTGATTACAATTGCTGTTTTTGGTGTTAGACCATTTCCGCTAGTTCTAGAATTGGAATTAGTGTTAGCATTGTTGCTCGTTTGTTGTGTTGTAGTATTTATTAATGTACATGACATTAAGAAACTTAGCGTTATCGCTACAAAAACCAAAATTTTATTTCCTCTCTTTTTCATAGTATATATTATTTAATGATTAATAATTGATAGTTGTTCATGTTTTTTTCTGATATAATACTGATAAAATATATCCCTCTGGGATACTTGCTAATATCAATTTTTTTTGTGGGAGCATCCATGCTTGTTTCAAAAACAGTTTGTCCGATACTGTTATAGATTTGACAATAACTGCTTTTGGTATTATCGCTATTTATGTAAAAAATACCATTGGAAGGGTTTGGATATATTTGAATGTTTATATTTTCTTCAGAAATACTTACATAAGGGTTGTTATACACTCTAACTTGTCCCATATTGGTTCCACTTCCGTCAAAATATGGGGATCCTGTTGCTAAAATAGTTCCGTTATTATTAATACAAACGTCTGAACCACATTCGTCTTGGTCCCCAATCCCGTTTATGCTGCTTCCCATTTGTGTCCAGTTATAATTGATAAATTTAAATACACGTACTTGACCGGCAGCTTGTAATACATCACTATTTGATTTTGCCCCAATAGCTACAACGTCGCCGTATTCAGAAATACTAACTGCACTTCCAGCTTTGTCGTATGCGTTTTCTCCATCGATGTCGTTACCTTTTTGTGTCCAATTACTTCCATTATATTCAAATATTCTAACGTGTCCAGCATTTGTTCCATTATCATCATTTTCAGTACAACCTATAGCGACAACAGATCCATAAGTATTCATGTCAAGAGATGCTCCTGATGAAAAATCACCAGAGTTTTCTCCAGTAATGCTATTTCCTTTTTGTTCCCAAAGTGAGGTTGAATTATTATACGTGTAGATTTTTACATAACCTGTTCCGGTTCCTGAGCTAGCTGCAAGGGTAAGTCCATCACCACTAATTGATACATTAGATCCAAACATATCCATCATGGCATCACCAAGAATATCGTTGCCTTTTTGTACCCAGCTTCCACCTACAAATTCAAATACTTTCACTTTGCCGGAATATAATGGGCCAGTTCCAGTGCTGGAACCTATTGCAACTATCAATCCATTACTGCTTAAACTTACAGAACAACCCGAATAACTCCCAAGACTGTCTCCGTCAATGTCGTTTCCTTTTTGAACCCAATTTGAGCCACTATATTCAAAAATTCGCACGTGACCTGCGTTGCTTCCATTTCCATCATTGCTTCCAGCACCGACAGCAATAATATTTCCTGCTGCATTAATACTTACCGCTATTCCAGATTCATCTCCTGCATCTTCACCGTCTATGTCACTCCCTTTTTGCACCCAATCACTTCCAGTATATTCAAAAACTCTTACATGTCCAGCATCTGTTCCATTACCGTCGTTTGAGAGTGCTCCAATTACTATTACACTGCCATCATTATTAAAATCTATTGCTTCGCCAAACCAATCATGGTCTGCTTCACCATTAAGATTACTTCCATATGGATTCCATGTTTGTGCATTGATATTAAAAATAATCAAACTAAACACGAGTAAAATAAGCATAATTTTTTTCATTTTTTTAATATTTTTTTTTAGACCTAGCAAAAAAAATGAAATCAAGGCTATTTTAACATGAAAAAGACCCAAGATATGTGAAAATTGATAAAAACGAACAAGATTTTTTTATAAGTACCTGTCTTTGTTTGCTTTAAAATACGAGGGAGTTACGCCTGTGAATTTTTTAAATGCAGAAATAAAGCTATTTCTACTTTGAAAACCAACCATCTCCGATATAGTTTCAATAGTATAAATATTGTTTTTATCATCTATTAATAGTTTTCTGGCTTCTTTTATTCTATATTCATTAATAAATGTATTGAAGTTTTTTTTGTGCATTTCATTTATTACAGTGGAGATATATTGTCGATTACTATTTGTTTTTTCAGCTAAATCTTCAATGCTAAATCCGGGATTCAAATAAGCTTTTTCTTTCTCAATACAGTGAATAATCTTATGGTGTAAATTGGATTTTTTTTCTTCAGAAAAACTATTTGTCCCTCTTTCTTTATTTTCATTCAAGTCTCTTGTTACAGCTTCAATGTTATAAAGCATTAGTGTATTATAGGCTTTTCGTTTTTGCAAGTACATTTTGCTAATGATTCCTGATAACACAAGAAGTAAAACGCTAACAGACAGAAAAATAATTAAGAATAGCTTTTGTTGTTGTATTTCTGTTTCTTTTAGAATATCATTAAACAATAATTCTTTTATCTGTAATTCCTTTTCTCTGGTTTGATATTGAAGCTCTAATTGATTGATGGCAAATTCGTTTTCAGCGGAATTTAAGCTATCTTCCAAGTTTTTAAAAAGAATGTATTTTTCTAAAGCAGATGCATAATTTAGTGTTTTTCGAGATAAATCATATTCTAAGAAATAAAATTGCTTTGTTTGTTTGTAATTTTCACTTTCTTTAGCCAAAAGCAGACCTTCATTAATATATTTTTCGGCTTCAGCATAGCTTTCTAATTTAATTTTAAGTTTTGCGAAATTCTTATACGATTCAATGATTCCTCTTAAATCATCCATTTCTTTTCTAATGACTAGAGATGCATTATAATACTTTTGAGCATTTGCAGTTTCATTATTTCTTAAATATAAATTCCCCAAGTTGTTTAAAACATTTCCCTGCAACAAACTATCCTTAATTATTCTGGATAAAACCAAGGCATTTTCATAGTATTTTTTTGCGATATTAAAACTGTCCAATTGCATATATTGTTGTGCAATATTGTTTTCGCTGCTAGCAATTCCTAGGGTATCGTTAATGCTTTTTCTTATCAATAGAGCTTTTTTAAAATATAAAATGCTTTTATGAAAATTATTAAATTCCGTATAAATAAATCCAATATTATGTAATGCAGTTGCTTTAGCTTTTTTATTATCGAATAGTTGAGACAACTTCAGCATTTTTCTAAATGCAATCATAGATTCCAAATAGTTTCCTGAAGCCCAAGCCTCCTGCCCTTTTTTGTTTAAGACTACATAAACATTGTTTAGTGAGGTGGCATGAGAATCTAATATGTGTTTTTTTATTATGC
>CAZJZP010000224.1:0-3847 GCA_964550505.1 uncultured Prolixibacteraceae bacterium
AAACAATAGAAATCACAATCCAATTCGCTTACATTCACTTTTTCGTGCGCAACTGCTTGTGCTCCGTCAATCATAACCTTTACATCGTATGCGTGGGCTTTTTCAATAATTTCTTTTATCGGATTAATCGTTCCTAAAGCATTAGAAATATGTGTGATTGCTAGAATTTTTGTTTTGGAAGATAGTAGCTTCTCGTACTCTTCCATGATAATTTCGCCCTGATCGTTCATAGGAATAACACGAAGAACAGCTTTTCTATCCTCACAAAGCATTTGCCAAGGAACAATGTTAGAATGGTGTTCCATCTCTGAAATCAACACCTCATCGCCTTCTTGAATAAAAGCTTTTCCGAAAGAATGTGCCAACAGGTTTATTGCTTCTGTCGTTCCACGGGTAAAAATAATTTCTTCTCTGTGCGCTGCTCCAATAAAATTTTTGATGTAATCACGACTTTCTTCGTAAGCATTGGTCGCAATCTGACTTAAAAAATGTACCCCGCGATGAATATTGCTGTTGTATTCTTCATAATACTTGGTAATAGCTTCTATAACTTGCCGAGGCTTTTGAGTAGTGGCAGCATTATCCAAATAAACCAAGTCTTTATTGTGAACTTTTCGTCCTAAAATCGGGAAATCCTTGCGTATGTCGTTTATTGGATAATTCATATTTACTATTTCATTTTTATAAAAACTTAGACTTTATCATAATCGATATCAAAACTCATAATATGCTTGTCGCTGCAATGCAGCAAACATTGTTCGCAGGAAGACAATTCACCTTTTAATCGTTTGGTAACCATTTCGTCTAATCTGCCGCGTAATTTTTCAATGCTAACCTTCTCTACAATTTCAGCTGCAAAAGCATACATCAATAAAATACGTGCATTTTTCTCTGAAATTCCCCGACTCATGATATAAAATAGGGCATTTTCATCCAATTGACCGACTGTTGCTCCGTGGCTACATTTCACATCATCTGCATAGATTTCCAAAAAGGGTTTTGCACCTGCTTTGGCATCTTCACTTAATAAGATATTTCGGTTATTTTGAAAAGCATTGGTTTTTTGTGCATCCTTATCCACTCGCACATGTCCGTTGAAATAGGCTCTAGCTTCATCGTCAACAATGCCTTTGAAACTTTGATTACTATCAGAATGTGGCTTTGTGTGCTGAATATACACTAAATTATCCACTTTCTGTTTTCTGTCAACAAGGTATAAACCATTAACATCCGCCTTACAATATTCGTCTAATTGAACATTGATGTCATTTCGGATAATTCCACCATTAAAAATAATAGTAAAATTTTGTGTTTCACTGTCTTTTTCTTGCTTTACATAATTGTTATTCAGTAATATACTTTGATTATCTTTATTCTGTAATTTATAAAAATCAAAGGAAGCACCGCTATCAACATAAACTTCAGTGAGCGCATTGATAAAATTATGTCCATGCTGAATGGAATCATCGCAATACACTAGTTTAACTTTGCTATTTTTGCCAATATGAATCAAATTCCGTGGATGTATCATCAAGTTTTCGGGCGTATTGATGATATTTACCATTTGAATTGGCGTATCAAAATGTACATTGTCCGGCACATACAGAAAAAAGCCGTCTTGAAACATGGCGGTGTTTAAATCATTCATTCCGTCCTTTGTTTCTGGCATAATTTTGCCAAAATTTTGCTGTACCAATTCCGGCATTTCTCTGGCAGCAGCCAAAATACTTCCTATAACAATTCCATTGTCCATGACGCTTAGATTTTTTGTGTCTTTTGACACATAAAATCCATTATGTTGACTTATCAAAAGCGTTCCAAAATTGTGTATTTCGCATTGGAAAACATGATCAATATTCACGTCTTTTTCTGCATCTCTGAAATAATTGCCATAATCATGTTGCAGTGCTTGTTCCAGATTTGTTGTTCGCCACTCTTCCATACTTCGATTGGGAAATCCCTTCGCCTGAAATTCCTGAATAGCTTTTTCCTTCTCTAATTTCAACCATTGTGGTAAATTTCCAAAATACCGTTTCTGGTTCTTTTGAAAACTATCGAATAGCTGTTCTTGTATTTTATTTAATGCTTCCATTTTAACCAGCAATTTCATTTTTAATCCAATCGTATCCCTTTTCTTCTAATTCCAATGCTAATTTTTTGGGGCCTGACTTCACAATACGACCATCGTATAAAACATGTACCACATCGGGAACGATATAATCCAACAATCGTTGATAGTGCGTAATAACAACAAAGGAATTGTTTGCTCTTTTCAAGGCGTTAACTCCATTAGCAACAATACGCAAAGCATCGATATCCAAACCGGAATCTGTTTCGTCTAAAATTGCTAAATCGGGATCAATCATTGCCATTTGAAAAATTTCATTTTTCTTCTTTTCTCCTCCAGAAAATCCTTGATTTACAGAACGATTAGCCAATTTGTCGTGAATCTCAACCAATTCTTTTTTCTCTTCCATCAATTTTAGGAATTCTCCTGCTGAAAGAGGCTCTTTGCCTTTATATTTGTATATTTCATTTAAAGCAGTACGCATGAAATTGGTCATGCTAACTCCGGGAATCTCTACCGGATATTGAAAGCCAAGGAAGATTCCTTCTCTTGCTCTGTCTTCAACAGGCATCTCCATAATATTTTTGCCTTTATAAATAATCTCGCCTTCTGTTACATCATAATCTTCTCTTCCTGCAATGACAGACGCCAAAGTACTTTTTCCTGAACCATTGGGTCCCATAATAGCATGCACTTCGCCTTCTTTTACTTCAAGATTGAAGTTTTTTAATATCTCTTTTCCTTCAATGGAAACTGTTAAATTTTTTATTGATAACATAGTTTTTTGTTTTTATCCGACACTTCCTTCTAAACTGATACTTAATAATTTTTGAGCCTCAACGGCAAATTCCATCGGTAATTTATTGAGTACTTCTTTGGCATAGCCATTTACAATAAGTCCGATAGCGGATTCCATATCTATTCCTCGCTGATTGCAATAAAAAAGCTGGTCGTCCGATATTTTGGATGTTGTTGCTTCATGTTCAACAACAGAAGTTGTATTTTCTACTTTAATATAGGGAAAAGTGTGTGCTCCGCATTTATCACCCAAAAGCAAAGAGTCGCACTGTGAAAAATTACGCGAATTTTCCGCAAATTTATTTACTTGCACCAACCCACGATAAGAATTTTGGCTTTTCCCTGCCGATATTCCTTTTGAAATAATTGTGCTTTTGGTATTCTTGCCTATATGTATCATTTTGCTGCCCGTATCTGCTTGCTGATGATTATTGGTAACAGCAACAGAATAGAATTCAGCCACAGAATTATCGCCTTTCAGAATACAACTAGGATATTTCCAAGTAATTGCCGAACCGGTTTCCACTTGTGTCCATGAAATTTTCGCATTGGCACCTCTACAGATACCTCTTTTGGTAACAAAATTATAAATACCGCCTTTACCTTCTTTGTTTCCCGGATACCAATTTTGCACGGTGGAATATTTCACTTCAGCATTTTTCATAGCAACAATTTCCACAATAGCAGCATGTAGCTGATTTTCATCACGTTGCGGGGCGGTGCAGCCTTCCATATAACTTACATAGGAATCTTCTTCAGCAATAATCAGTGTACGTTCAAACTGACCTGTATTTGCAGTGTTAATACGGAAATAGGTGGATAATTCCATCGGACATTTAACGCCTTTGGGGATATAGCAGAAAGAACCATCGCTAAAGACAGCGGAATTCAATGCTGCATAATAATTATCACCTATAGGCACTACAGAAGCCAAGTATTTCTTCACTAATTCAGGATGATTTTGGACAGCTTCGCTAAAAG
>CAZJZP010000225.1:0-2131 GCA_964550505.1 uncultured Prolixibacteraceae bacterium
CAAAAACACCTATAAATATGTTTATAATCTTTTGTTTTTAAAAAAAATAACTATCTTTGCATGCGAAAATAAAGATTATGTGTGTGAGGAGAGGGGACTAAAGTCCCCTCTTTTTAATATAAAAAAGATGGCAATACAAGTAAAAGAAATTACATCATTAGTGCAGCAAACGATTGAAAACAGCGATGTTTTTATCGTTGATATTCAAATTCGTCCAGGGAATAAAATCAGCGTTTTTCTGGATGCTGACAATGCCATTACCATTGAAAAATGCAAGCAAATCAGTCGGTTTATTGAATCAAACTTAGACCGAGAAAAAGAAGATTTTGAATTAATAGTGTCTTCCGCAGGAATAGGAAATCCGCTTAAAATTCCACGCCAATATAAAAACAAAATTGGAAAAGAAGTGGAAGTGATTGCAAAAACTGGCATCAAAGAAAAAGGTATATTGCTGGAAGCAGATGACAAAAGCTTTAAAATTGAAGTGCTTAAAGGAAAAAAGAAAGAAGCTAAAAAAGAAATAATAGCTTTTAATTACGAAGATATAAAAGAAACAAAAGAAATTATACGATTTTAACATTAATATTTATTTATAATGGAAAACATTAATTTAATAGAATCATTTTCGGAGTTTAAGGAATTCAAAAGCATCAATCCTGAAACGATGATGAAAATTATTGAAGAGGTTTTTAAACATCTCTTGGCAAAAAAATACGGCACTGACGAAAACATTGACGTTATTGTGAATGATACTAAAGGAGATTTTGAAATTTGGAGAACCAGAGAAGTGGTTAAAGATGAAGAATTGGAAGATGAAACATTGCAAATTGCCTTTTCTGAAGCCATAAAAATTGAACCAGATTTGGAAATCGGTGAAGATTTTTACGAGGAAATAAAAATCGAACACATCGGCAGAAGAGATATCCTTACTTTACGTCAAAATCTTATTACCAAAATTGCAGAATACGAAAAAGATAATATCTACAAAAAATACAAAGAACGAATTGGAGACATCATTACTGGAGAAGTTTATCAGGTTTGGAAAAGAGAAATCATGGTGTTGGATGATGAAGATATTGAGTTGATTTTGCCTAAAGAAGAACAAATTCCTTCTGATTTTTACCGCAAGGGAGATGCTATTCGCGCTGTAGTTTCTCGTGTTGAAATGCAAAACACTAATCCTCGAATAATTCTTTCCAGAACTTCTCCCGTATTTTTAGAAAGACTTTTCGAACAAGAGGTTCCTGAAGTCTATGATGGATTAATTACACTGAAAAAAATCGTCCGAATTCCTGGTGAACGCGCCAAAGTTGCTGTTGAATCTTACGACGATCGTATCGATCCTGTTGGTGCTTGTGTGGGAATGAAAGGTTCCCGAATCCATGGCATCGTGAGGGAATTGCGCAACGAAAATATTGATGTGATTAACTTCACGACTAACGTTTCTTTATATGTAACGCGTGCTCTTAGTCCCGCAAAAGTTACATCTGTTAAAATAGTAGAAGAAAGCAAAAAAGCGGAAGTCTATCTTAAACCGGATCAGGTTTCATTGGCTATCGGTAAAGGTGGATTTAACATTAAATTAGCTGGAAAACTTACCGGATACGAAGTTGAAGTATATCGTGATGTAGAAGGAGAAAGTGAAGACGATGTTGATTTACAAGATTTTGATGATGAAATCAGCCAATGGATTATTGACGAACTAAAGGCTATTGGCTGTGATACAGCTAAAAGTGTTTTAGATATAGAAGTTAGCGATTTGGTTAAACGTACGGATTTGGAAGAAGAAACTATTTTAGAAGTAGTACGAATACTAAAAGAAGAATTTGAATAAGATTAAAAATAATATTCGTTATTTTAAGCTCATTTATTAGATTTGCAAATATATGTCAGAAAACAAAACAATAAAATTAGGTCAAGCTGCTAAAGAATTTAATGTTAGCATCGGTACAATTGTGGAGTATCTACAGAATGTGGGTTTCGAAGTTGATCGTAAGCCAAACACTAAGTTGGACTCGGATGCATACAATAAATTGTTGGAAAAATTCCAACCAGACAAGGTTGTTAAAGAGCAATCAAATAAAATTTCTATTGGAATTGCAAGAAAAGAAAGCTTGTCTCTTGATGAAAA
>CAZJZP010000225.1:2231-3793 GCA_964550505.1 uncultured Prolixibacteraceae bacterium
CGGCAATTAAGCGGACCTAAGGTTTTAGGGAAAATGGATCTTCCTGTTAAAGAAGAAAAGAAAAAAGAACAGAAAAAACCTGTTGCTTCTTCTTCTAATGCTCCTCACGATAAAAAGAAAAAAAGAAAACGAATCAAAAAAGACAAAACAGAAGTCAAGAAAAAAGAAGAAAATAAGCCAACAAAAGGGAAGAAAAAACAAGCAAGACCAGAGGTTTCTGAAGAAGATATTCAAAAACAAATAAAAGAAACACTTTCAAAATTAACTGGAGCAGGAAAATCAAAAGCCTCTAAACACAGAAGACAAAAACGAGAGCTAGTTCACCAACGTTCTGAACAAGAAAAAGAACACCAGGAACAAGAAAAGAAAACCATTAAAGCAACAGAATTTGTTACCGCTAATGAATTAGCTACAATGATGGATGCTTCTGTGAATGATGTTATTTCAACTTGTATGACTTTAGGTTTATTTGTTTCTATTAACCAACGTTTAGATGCCGAAACCATTGCTTTGGTTGCAGATGAATTTGGATATGATGTGGATTTTGTTAGTGCAGAAGATAAAGAAATTAAAACTATTGAAGATAAAGGAAAAGATGAAGACTATGAGGACAGACCTCCTATTGTAACAGTAATGGGGCATGTTGACCACGGAAAAACTTCCTTGCTAGACTATATCAGACACACTAAAGTTATTGAAGGTGAAGCAGGAGGTATAACACAGCATATCGGAGCATACAAAGTAAAAACAACAACAGGTAAAATAATATCTTTCCTTGACACTCCGGGTCACGAAGCTTTTACAGCGATGAGAGCCAGAGGAGCACAAGTTACAGATATTGCCATTATTGTTATTGCCGCTGACGATAAAATTATGCCACAAACAAAAGAAGCAATCAATCACGCTCAGGCAGCAGGTGTTCCTATTGTTATTGCCATTAATAAAATTGATAAACCAAATGCTAATCCTGAAAAAATAAAAGAAGAATTAGCTGCACTTAATATCTTAGTTGAAGACTGGGGTGGTAAATACCAAAGTCAGGAAATTTCAGCAAAACATGGAACTAATGTTGACCAACTTTTAGAAAAAGTACTATTGGAGGCTGAATTACTGGAACTAAAAGGTAACCCAAAAGTAAGAGCAAAAGGAACGGTAATTGAATCTTCCTTAGATAAAGGAAAAGGCTATGTTGCTACGCTTTTAGTACAAAACGGAAGTTTGAAGCTTGGTGATATTCTTATTGCTGGAACGGTACATGGCAAAGTAAAAGCAATGTATAATGAGTTGAACAAAAAACTGGATCAAGTAGGCCCTTCTTGTCCTGCTCTTGTTCTTGGACTCAATGGAGCTCCACAAGCTGGCGATATCTTTAATGTGATGGAAGACGAACGCGAAGCCAAAAATATTGCCAATAAAAGAGAACAATTACAGCGAGAACAAGGTTTACGAACTCAAAAACATATTACACTAGACGAAATTGGAAGAAGAATAGCTATCGGCGACTTTAAAGAATTGAACATCATTGTTAAAGGTGATGTTGACGGTTCTGTTGAAGCCTTATC
>CAZJZP010000226.1:0-2589 GCA_964550505.1 uncultured Prolixibacteraceae bacterium
CTTCATTAAGTAGTGGAACTTCAATGTAATAAATCAAATCTGTTTCATATTCCAATCTTGAATAATTATTTACTATACTATTGATAGTGTTATAAAATCTTAAATTAGGATTGTTTTTCAAAAAATCCTTGTGGGATTCTATATTCGTAAGACCGGGATAGGCATCGGTAGTATAGCCCCCAACAATAAATGAAGGGTAATCATTTTCGCTAATAACAGCGTGGATATCAACATAAGCTAATAGTGATGAATAGAAGTAATGAAAGACATCACAATAATAGGTAGTTTTGGGATATTTTGTGTAAAGTTCTTCTACTGCAACAAGGATTTTTCCGAGGGTTTCCAAATTTGTATATGGATATTCACCGTTTAGGAAATAGGAAAAATTGTTTTTGATATAAACATATAAATAATAATCACGGGGCGTATTTTTTTCTATGCACTGCATCATAATGGGAGCAGGGCTAATATCAAACATCATTCCTTCTGCCCAATTTGTTATAATACCGATGTTTTCCATTTCAAAATACAGCTTATCGGAATTAATATTTGGATAATTCTCCATCTTTTCATCTTCATATAATTGCATTACTTTGAAAAAATCCTCGGATCTGATTAGAGCAGAAATAAAGCTATCTCGTTTGCTAAAAACATCTTCAAATTCAGCAATTTTCTTGTATTTTAATGAATCTTGTAAAGAAAAATAGTAATCTTCAAAGAGAATTTGAATATCACTGTTTTTTTCTAAAAAGAGGTGTAAATTTGGTAAGACATTTTTATAATCAGTTGTCTTTTGACTCATTACTTGATTATAAAATCCAAATAAAACGACGAAACTAATAAGAATAATTTTTTTCATTTTTTTGTTGACTAGGTTGATAATAAAGGAATTAATTTATAATAAAAATCGTTTCAAAAATACAATAAAAATCGAAACCAAGTAAAAAATCTGTAAAAATTAAAAGCAGAAATAAAAAAGCCGCTGGGGGGCGGCTTTTATTAAATTAGCAACTAAATCTCAGGGTATTGGTGGGAATAAGGGCATATAATAAAATAGAAAAGAACTTTATTCTCATCTTAATTGCACTTAAAAGACAAAAGCGATATGTGAAAAGTTGCATTTATTGAAAAAAAATGAAATAAAATTTTTAAAATACAGATATACAGTTGTTTAATAACCGTATTTTTTCCACATACTTTTTAACTTTTCTGCAAGTTGTTGTTCTTTGGGGTTGTTTTGAGGGATATAAAAACAGCTGTTTTTTATGCTTTCGGGAAGAAATTCTTCTGCTACAAAATTATTTTCATAATTATGGGCATATTTATAATCTTTTCCATATCCGATATCTTTCATCAGTTTGCTGGGAGCATTTCTAAGATGGAGGGGAACGGGCAAATCGCCAGTTTTCCTAACCATTTCTTCGGCTTTATTAATTGCCAAATAAGAAGCATTACTTTTTACCGAAGTAGCGAGATAAACAACCGCTTGTGAAAGGATAATTCGACTCTCTGGCCAACCGATTTTGTTTACTGCATCAAAGCAGTTATTTGCCAACAGCAGTGCATTAGGATTAGCATTCCCGATATCTTCGGAAGCAAGAATGAGCAATCTTCTGGCAATAAATTTCGGGTCTTCGCCTCCGGCAATCATACGAGCCAACCAATAAACAGCTGCATTAGGATCACTACCTCTGATTGACTTGATAAAGGCGGAAATAATATCGTAGTGTTGTTCTCCGTTTTTGTCGTAAGTAGCTAAATTTTGTTGAATACACTTTTTTGCTAATGCATCAGTAATAATAATATTTCCCTCACTCTTCACGGTGTTAACAATCAACTCAATAGCATTAATAAGTTTGCGTGCATCACCACCAGAAATACGCATTAAAGCTTCGTGTTCTTTAATTTCTATGCTGATTTTTTCTGTTTCCTCGAGTAGCTTTTTAGCTTTGTCAATGATAGTCATCAGCTCATTTTCACCTAAGCTTTTTAAAATATAAACCTGACAGCGAGAAAGCAGGGGAGAAATAACTTCAAATGAAGGATTTTCTGTTGTAGCACCGATAAGGGTAATAATTCCTTGTTCCACTGCTGCCAGTAAAGAATCTTGTTGAGATTTGCTGAATCGGTGAATCTCATCAATAAACAAAATAGCACTTTGCTGTTCTTTGGCACGCTGAATAACAGCACGGACATCTTTTACTCCGGAGCTAACAGCGCTTAAGGTGTAAAAAGGACGGCGCAAATCTTGCGAAATAACATAGGCAAGACTCGTTTTTCCAACACCAGGAGGACCCCAAAAAATCATGGATGGGAGATTTCCTGATTTAATATTTTGAAATAATACCGCATTTTCCCCTAACAGATGTTTTTGCCCAATAATGTCCTCAATGCGCTCTGGTCGTAATTGCTCTGCTAAGGGTTTGTTTGCCATCTTTTCAATCGTGTTTGTTTCTAAATTAAATCAATTATTAAACTCCAAAATTACATAAAATTATTGGCTTTTAATCATGAAATTCGGCATAATTATTGCATAAAATTTTGCCGTCCACGTCAATGTATAATTTAAATCATAGGAAATATGAAAAA
>CAZJZP010000226.1:2689-3789 GCA_964550505.1 uncultured Prolixibacteraceae bacterium
ACCGCAATACCAAGACAGTCCAGCAAGAAGTCTAGATATTAATAATGACGGTAGCGGGAATAATAACCAAGAACAACAGCAGGAGCAACAACAACAACAACAACAAAAGAAATCCCATGTAGATCCAGTTTATGACGATGCACCACATGGAAATTCTCGAACAGATAATGTTCATGCGCGAGAAGTGCTTTATCATGTTGTAGATATTGCGTTAAATGTTGGAATTTTATTATTGACTATGGCTTTATACTATTGATAAAGCTTCCATCAATTGAATACATTCAGCGGCTTCTTTTACATCATGCACTCGTAAAATAGTCGCTTTTTTCATTAATGCAATGCAGTGTAATGCAGTTGTTCCGTTTAATGCCTTTTCTGGACTTGTTTTTAGTAGTTTGTAAATCATGGATTTTCTAGAAATACCTACTAAAATTGGAAATCCAAAAAGCTGAAAATGTTCCAGATTTTTAAGTAACAGATAGTTTTGTTCAATGGTTTTACCAAAACCAAACCCAGGATCGATAATAATATCCTTGATTCCTTTTTCTTTTGCCAAGGAAATTCTTTCGGAGAAATAATACGCAATATTTGTAACAAGATCTTTATATTCCGTATGTTCTTGCATTTCTTTTGGTTTAGCACTGGTATGCATTAAAACATAAGCTGCATTGTAATTGGCTACAGTTTCATACATTTTATTATCGAATTGACCACCTGAAATATCATTGATAATATCTGCTCCCAAATCCAAGACTTTAGCAGCAATGGACGAGCGCCAAGTGTCAACAGAAAGCACCGCATCAGGAAACTGTTTTCTGATAGACTTAAAAATAGGTAGTATTAGCTGTTCTTCTGCTATTTGGCTTTGTTCTTTTGCACCAGGACGTGTTGATATTGCTCCAATATCAATAATATTTCCGCCTTCTTTCAGTATTTGTTCACATCTTTCTAATGCTTTTTTTTCTGAAGTATATAACCCACCGTCAAAAAAGGAATCTTCGCTGAGGTTTAAGATGCCCATAATCAGCGCTTTGTCTATTTCCATGAGTTTTCCATGCAGATTTAAGCTGTGGTTTTCCAAAAAACTTGTATTTTTATCC
>CAZJZP010000227.1:0-3783 GCA_964550505.1 uncultured Prolixibacteraceae bacterium
AAGAACAAAATTTTAAACAATTAAAAATCAGTGGGTTTTAATTGCCCGCTAATGTTTTAATTTGTAAAAAGAAGAGATATAGAGTTTTATAGTAAAAAAACAAAATTCTTTCGAAATTTTCTTGCAAAAGGTCGAAGTTTTATGTATCTTTGTCTTCTTTAAGACATATAAGCTTAAAGTATTGATAATCAGTAATATACACAATTTTCTAAGGAGATTTTTTAATGCGACAGTTAAAGATAACGAAATCAATTACTAACAGAGAGACAGCATCGCTGGATAAATATTTACAAGAAATTGGTCGAGAGGAATTAATTACAGCAGAAGAAGAAGTGCTTTTGGCACAACGAATAAAACAAGGAGATCAAATAGCTTTAGAGAAATTGTGTAAGGCTAATTTACGTTTTGTTGTTTCTGTTGCCAAACAATACCAAAATCAAGGTTTATCCTTACCCGATTTAATTAATGAAGGAAATCTAGGATTAATTAAAGCCGCCCAGCGTTTTGATGAAACTAGGGGATTTAAGTTTATTTCTTATGCTGTTTGGTGGATTCGCCAGTCAATTCTTCAAGCATTGGCAGAACAATCCAGAATAGTTCGGTTACCATTAAATCAAGTGGGCTCTTTAAATCGTATTTCAAAAGAAGCTTCAAAGCTAGAACAAAAATATGAGCGTTTACCATCTTCTAATGAAATTGCAGATTCACTGGAATTACCAGAAGAAAAAATTAGCGATGCTATGAGAATATCTTCTCGTCACGTTTCTATGGACGCGCCTTTAGTACAAGGTGAAGATACAAATCTTATCGATGTTTTTGTTAGTCAAGATTCCCAAAAAACGGATAATGAATTGATGCATGAATCTTTAAGGCAGGAAATCAAGCGTTCGCTTTCCACACTTTCCGAGAAAGAGCGACAAGTTGTTATGTTATACTACGGAATTGGAATGGAACATGGTCTTACGCTGGAAGAAATTGGTGCAAAATACAATCTCACACGCGAAAGAGTTCGCCAAATCAGAGAAAAAGCCATTCGCAGATTAAAACATAATTCCAGAAGTAAATTATTGAAAACTTATTTAGGCGGTCAATAAAATTTAATTCATCTTTTTTAAATCTTTGGCAGAAAGTTTTCCGTCATCGCCTTCTTTTGTTTTTGCATAAGTGTAAAATAGCGGTTTGCCATCTTCCGCAGATAGAATAAATTTCCACGATCTTGATTTATCACTTGTGGTGCGAGGTAAAACCAAATGTAAATAAGCTACATTTGCATTTTTCTGGCTTATTGCTTTTTCCACATCTTCTCTGCTAACTAGTTTTACCTTGTGTTTATAGACTTTTTGTATTTTAGAAAGACTATTGGCATCATTATCTAAATCATCTTTAATTAGCCATAGTTCCTTTTGATGTAATGCATCTTTTTCTTTATTAATAACATCCTGGATTTTTGAATTGGGGTTTGATAATTGATAGTTGGCATAATACTGCATAAACATTAAAACACCTCCCAATTTGTAAACATAAGTATCTTCTTCTTCAGCAAATTCATCATTGGAATAGGAGAGAGGAACAGAACCCAAATCCGGCATTTTGTTTATGTCTTTGCTGGGAGAACCCATCACAAAATTCAGTATATTGTATTTGAGGATTTTTTTGTTTTCTATGCGTTGGGCTTCTGAAACAAAGATAAAAGAAGCATTTTTATCGCCTTTTTTCTGTTCAAATTCATTCCAATCGATAATTTTATAAGGAGTGATTGTCCAATTTTCTTTCATTTTCTTTTCAATGACATTATTATAAACAGAAAATGGATCAGGTATTTTCACAATATACGTTGTTGATTTCATCATTCGTTTGTAATCCGATAGCTCTGCAACCTGAATATCCTGTGCTTTGAGAAGAAATGCTGTAAAAATAAGATAGACAAAGACCAATTGTTTTTTCATTTTTTTCTTTTTTGTTGGTTAATAAAATAATGCATAAAATTACAATTCTTTTTTTATTCTGGGAGTAATCTCCAGATAAACGATTATTTTTGTACAAAAATTATGCTAGTTGTTTAGAAAAAGAAAAATACAATCTACTTCCTCTTTATCGCGTGATGCATGGAAACGCTTTAGGAAAAACTATTTAGCGATGTTTTTTTTGGCTTATCTGATAATATTGGCTTTATTAGCCTTCTTTGCTTATTTTTATATTCCTGACAAAACAGCGCATGCTAATCAGCAGTATTTGGAATTAGCCAAGATGCGACCAGGCTCTACGGTAGAAATGCTGAAAATCCCCAAAAAGCAAGAAATTCCGAAAACAGGAATATTCCAGCAATTGCTCTACGGTAAAGAAAATCCTTATCGGTTTTTGCCTATTTACAATTATTCTTTTGTAGCAGATAGTATTAGAATTGAACGATATACTTCTTTTCAACCCAATATGGGAGAAATAATAGCTATTCATTTATCCGAAATGCTGCCGGATTATTCTTCCGCAAGCCTTTTATCCAATGAGGATATTACAAAGATGCAAAAGGAAATCAAAGAAAAACATATTATTACAAAGCGCTTTATTTTGGGTACCGACCGTTTTGGTCGTGATATGTTAAGTCGCTTAATGCTGGGAGCTAGGGTTAGTTTGATGGTGGGTTTTATTGCTGTTTTTATTTCCATTGTAATTGGGATTAGTTTGGGTTCAATAGCTGCATATTTTGGCGGTTGGGTAGATGATTTGATTATGTGGTTTATCAATGTGGTTTGGTCAATTCCATCATTATTATTAGTAATTGCTATCAGCTTTGCTTTAGGGAAAGGTTTTTGGCAAATTTTCTTAGCAGTTGGTTTGACAATGTGGGTGGAAATTGCTCGACTCGTTCGCGGACAGGTAATGAGTATCAAAGAAAAGGAATTTGTGGAAGCAGCAAAGGCTTTGGGTTTTCCCAGCCGAAGAATTATTTTTAAGCATATTTTACCAAATGTTATGGCTGCCGTAATTGTGGTATCTGCTGCTAATTTTGCTTCTGCTATTTTAATAGAAGCCGGATTAAGCTTTTTAGGAATCGGAGTACAACCACCGATGCCTTCTTGGGGAACAATGATTAAGGAGCATTACGCTTATATAATTCTGGACTATGCTTATTTAGCAATTCTTCCGGGCTTAGCCATTATGTCTTTGGTTTTGGCTTTTATGTATATTGGAAATGCTTTGCGCGATGCATTAGATGTGAAAACAGCATAGTAATTTGGAAAACGCTTAGGGCAAACAATATCTTTGTAAATCTTTCAAATCTCCATTAAAATCATTCCCGTCCACCTTTGTTTTTATTCCATTTACCCTTACCTGATCGGTAAATTGATGAAATTCCCATTTAATATTATCCACGGTATGTTTGCCGGAGTAGGAAGCTATCCACAAGGGATAATCATCAATATATCCTTTTAAGTGTTGCTCGTAAAAATGCTTTCCAGAATAAACAATAGGCTTAACTCCGTATTCGTTTTCCGCTAATGCTAGCCAATTTAAAATCCCCTCCCGTAAATTATCAATTCCGTATTTACCAAGTTCTTCAATATCCAGCACAGGAAAGAAATCTCCACTTTGCAGGCTTACACTGGATTTAAAGTTTGCAAATTGTTGGGATGAGTTTTCATTTGGACGATAATAATGATATGCACCAACAATAAAGCCTTGGCTTTTGGCTTCTTTCCAGTTGCGCTTAAATTCTTTGTCTTTCCCATCAACGCCCATTGTAGCACGAATAAAAATATATTCTATTGGATGATGAGAGTTTCG
>CAZJZP010000228.1:0-3732 GCA_964550505.1 uncultured Prolixibacteraceae bacterium
GTGCTAACAAAACGGTTTTATAATTAACACTTTTAAATAAACGCACCAATGCTGCCACGCTGGTGGTTTTTCCAGTTCCTGCAAAGCCTTTCAAGAGCATCAAGCTATTTTCTTCCCTGAAATGAAGAAATTCAGCAATTACATGCATCATCTTCCGTTGATCTCCTGTTACTTCAAAAGGAAAATGCTGAATAATTCGGGCAGTAGTTTCTTGAATAGTGTCTCTCATCACTAGAAGGGATAGCCAATTCCTATATTCCAATTAATATCTTTCAGTTGGGTTTTAGGTAGCACATATCTTTCTCCTTTAACTAAAGAGGGGTCTTTTATTCGAATACCGCCATCAAATCGTATCAAGAAGAATCCAAAGTTCAAACGGGCTCCAACACCAGTTCCCATAGCTATCTGGCTAATAAATTCCTTTGGGAGAAATTCTCCTCCAGGAAACTCTTCGTTTTCATTTATAAACCAAACATTTCCTGCATCAAAGAAAAAAGCAGCTTCTAAATAACTGAAAACAGGAAAGCGATATTCCATACTGCCTTCCAATTTTAAATCTCCTGTTTTGTCAAAGCTGATATTTCCCTCGTCGTTATAAGCTCCTGGACCCAATCCACGATAATGCCATGCTCTAATACTATTGGAACCTCCTAGTGCAAAGGCTTCTTCAAAAGGTAGAAAAGTGCTATTGCCAAAAGGCAAACCAAAGCCTAAACCAATTCTAAACGCTAATTGTTGTTTGCTGTCAATATTATAAAAATATCTATAGTCAATATCATTCTTAATAAATTGTGCATATGTTATTCCAAGTATTTTATAACTTTCTCCTGTTTCAGCAGAATTAAAAAACATATTTCCTAAACGAAACAAATTCCCAGATGTTTCTAAAGTGTTTCTAAAATAATAGACACTTCGTTGTTTGTTTGATGTTTTATTAGTTGTGATATAACTATAACTCATTCCAGCTATTAAGTGATCCCGATAGCTGCTTCTTAATCCAGGACTCAATGCATTAATTTTTTCCTGAAAAATGGAATCGGGGAAAATTCTTACTAAATTAATTTCAAGCGGATTAATAATATGTTGTGTTTGAATGCTGGGCTTCCATTTATATCCAAAGCTAGCATTACCAACAAATCTGGAGTAATTTGGTCGCTGCTCAAAGAAGAATGCTGAACTAAAGCTGGTTTTAGGTTTAAAATATTTAGGAAATCTTTCGGCTTTCAGTGGAATTAAAAACTTTGGAATATCCAAAGAGACTTGAAAACCTGCTTCAAAAGTATTAAAAGGAAGCTTAGGGAAAATTTCATCCTCTGTTTCGGCTATACTTGTTGTTTTCTGAATTTCCATTGCGCTAAATAAACGAATATTAAATATTTCAGCACCTTTAAAAAAATTCTTATTGGAATAAATCAAGCTTCCCGCAATACCTAAGTCTCCTCCAGTATTTGTCCCCTCAGTTTCAGCTGTAACTGCCTGAACTTTAGTGCGGCTTAAATAAACATAGCAATTCAAATTTCCAATTCTGGACTCTTGATAATATGCACTGTCTTTTATCTCTTCAAATTTAATGTTGATATATTTATATATCCCCAATTCGGCAAGTCCTTTTTGTGTTTGTTCAACATCTTCCAATTTAAAGTGGTGATTAGATGTAATATAAACCGACTGAGTAATGGTTTTGGGCTTGATTTTTAATTTCTCTTCGCGATGTAAAAAATAGTAAACATTATCTGGTCGCTGTTTTAAAGGATCCCTAATTATTACTTTTGTAGTATCGTGACTGCTTGTATCTGATATAATTGCTTGATATTCCGGGTATATATAAATTTTATTTACTTTATATCTTTTATGGTTTTGAAAACTAATGCTATCTTGTGGTGCCGTTTGCTTTTGGGCTTGACGAATAGTAATATTAATATCTGCTTGGTAAGGAGCTTTCGTGGTATCAATATTAAATAGAATATATTCTTTAGAGAAATGATAATAGGCTCTGTTTTTCAATTCTCTACTAATACGCAAGCGTTCTTTCTCAATTACATCTACATTAAAAACATCTCCTTCTTTTAATAAAGATTCTGATTTAGAAGCATACACAAACGCTTTCACCATAGGATCTTTAATTGTATAGTTAATATTCTTAACTCTATATGGCTTTCCTGTTTGAATAGCATAAGTTACTTCTGCCTTTTTCTTGGCATAATAATCAATTTTCTCTTCCACTTCAGCATTGAAATAACCAATGCTAAATAAATGCATTTTTAACTGTTTTGCTGTGCTTTCTGTTAGTAAGCTGTCTAAGATAACTGGTTTATCACCAACTGTTTGCTGAAGCCAGTTTTTCATAGAACGATTTATTCTCTTATTTTCTTTCTGTAAATCAACATCTTTCCCTTTTGCAATTTTTCTTTCTACTCTTTTTTCAGATTTTTTTCTTTTTTTCTCTGTTTTATCCTTAAAAAAACTTCCAAAATTATACATCCTTAAATGAAAACGATAAGCATAAAGAATCTTCTTATTGGGTTTTTGCTTAATATAGCTTCGTAAGTCACTTTGGCTAATATCGTTATTATCAATTTCAATATTATTCTTGGTTAATAGATGTTCTCCATCGGGAACTGTTCGAGTAATAGAACATGATTGCACTATAAAAAAAAGGGACAATATGTAAATTAGTCTTTTATTCATAGCGAAGAGATTCAATTGGATCGAGACGGGAAGCTTTAATTGCAGGGTAAATCCCGGATACAAGACCTACTAAAATGCTTATTAATAAACCCAAAATTATCCACATCCATGGAATAATAAAAGAAGAACCAATAAACATGGAGATACTATTACCTACTAAAATTCCTAAAACTACACCTAATAACCCACCTAAAAAAGTAATACAGCTGGCTTCAATTAGAAATTGTCTTTTTATATCAATGTTTTTGGCACCTATGGCTTTTCTAACACCAATCTCTCTGGTTTTTTCAGCAACAGTAACCAGCATAATATTCATTAATCCAATAGATGCCCCCAAAAGTGTTATTAATCCAATAATAGTTGCTGCCATAGTAATATACTTAATATTATCAAGTAGTTGTTGGATTAGGTTATCACTTTTAGTAATACTAAAATTATCCTCTTCTTTAGGTTTTAATTGTCGTAAATTACGGAAACAAGATTTAGCTTCTCCGATAGCTGCATCAATTTGTTGTGGATTATTAGCCATCACGTTCATGCGGTAATTAGCATAAATACTCAAATAGTTATGCTTGGCATTTAAAAGGGGAATCAAACAATCTCTATCGCCACTAAAGCCAAAACCAGAACCTTTGCTTTCTAAAACTCCAATAACAGTATATTGTGAAGATCCTATCCGCAATGCTTTATTAAGTGGAGAAACTTCTTTAAATAGACTTTTCTGAATGTCAGATCCTATAAGCACAACATTTCTTCCCTTTTCTAAGTCTTCTTTTGAAAAATTTCGCCCTTCTTTTATAGCATATCCAGAAGTAGTCAGATAATTATCATCAGTGCCTATGATAGAGATATTGGGATTAGACTTTTCTGATTGATAACGCAGGCTAGCAGTATATGAAGCTGTAATGTAAATAGAAGTTACAGCAGGAAAAGAATATTGTTTCTTAAAATCCTGTGCTTCTTTATAGGTAATAACTGGGTTTTGTTTTACTTCCCCTCCTCCTCTTCTAACATCAGAAGAGCGATTGCTAATATTAAAAGTAT
>CAZJZP010000229.1:0-3719 GCA_964550505.1 uncultured Prolixibacteraceae bacterium
GTGGGATGGTTATTATTCATCAAATATACAATTCAAATACAGGGATGGCTTATTCCTTATTTGCCATTGAATCAATGGGAATGAAGTTTTATTTAAAAACTACAAAAGAACAATTAGAAGCAAAAAATGCTGAAAATGAAGAGCCTACAATTACTGTTACAGATGAAACCAAAGAAATTTGCGGATATACTGCAAAAAAAGTAGAGTATGTAACCGTTGATGAATATGGTGACGAGCATACTACTATTGTATGGATTAGTGAGGAATTAGGTGGTAAAGAACTAAATACTGCCAGTCAATTCCCTGGACTCCCTGGCATTCCATTAGAATATTCAATGGAAATTGATGGAGTTACCACAACATTTCTTGTTACAGAGATTAAAAAAGGGAAAGTGAAAAAATCGGACTTCTTAATCCCTGATGATTATGAAGAAAAGACAGAAGAAGAACTTGAATCTTTGTTTGGAGGAGAATAAAAAGTAATTATTATTCAATATTTATAACCTCTTTTGAAATAAAAGAGGTTTTTTTTTATTTTTGTAAAAAAAATTCATGTCGAAAAAGAAAAACAGTTATAAAAGGAATACATTAAAAAGCAATAGTCCGGCACCTAAGAGCAGAAGTAAAAACAAAGCAAAGAGCAAAAAAAAGGCATCGGTAAAATTAGAGTTTTTAGGATTTCTTCAAAATAAGAATTTCCAGCGCATTAGCGGTATATTCTTGGTTTTCATTGCTTTAATTATGTTATTCTCCTTCCTTTCCTATTTATTTACCTGGAAAGTAGATGATAATGTTTTTAGTTTTTCTACCTCCGAAATATTATTTAATAAAGATATTAAAGTTGCTAATAAATTAGGTAAAGTTGGAGCAATTCTCTCCAACCTCTTTATCAAGCAAAGTTTTGGTGTAGCTTCTTTTATTTTTATTCTGCTTTTTGCTCAATTTGGACTTCGCTTATTAGGTATTCGTTTCTTATCTATTAAAAAAACTCTTTTTCATTCTATCTGGACAATTTTATTAATCTCAACATTAACAGCATATATCTTATTTAACAGCGAATTTATTATCTTAGGTGGAAATTACGGCCACATAATGGCAAATGAATGGTTAAGGCTTTGGTTTGGAAACATAGGAGCTGGAATTTTCATTGTTTTATGTATTCTTACCTATCTCACACTTCGTTTCAAAATTAAATGGAATTTTATTGTCGATAAACTCAAAACGAATACTTTTGATTCAACAGAAAAAGAAGAAAACAGCATTGAAACAGCTTCCATACAAAAAGAAAACAGCTTAAAAACAACACAAGCGGATGGAAAAGAAATCAACGAAAAAGCAGAACAGCCAAGTCCGCAGATTGATTTAACAAATGCCACTCCAAAAGAGGTAAAAGAAGAAAGTGAAAATAATATATCTTTAGAAAACAAAAAAGAAAAGCAAAAAGAAGAAGGGGTAGATTTTACTATACATCATAATCCTGAAGAAGAAGAAGAATCAGCAATAGAAAACACGGAAGAAAATACTAATGAACTCCAGCTTGATAAGCTAAAAGACAATCCCTTTGACCCTAAAAAAGGTTTAAGTAATTATGTATTTCCTACCACAGATTACTTGGATAATCATGGTAGTAATAATATAAACATTAATAAGGAAGAATTATCCGCAAATAAAGACCAAATTGTTAACACACTCCGGAATTACAAAATAGAAATTGACAAAATCACGGCAACAGTAGGTCCCACAATTACTTTATATGAAATAATTCCTGCGCCGGGAGTTAGAATCTCGAAAATAAAAAACTTAGAAGACGATATCGCCCTTAGTTTGTCTGCTTTGGGTATTCGTATTATTGCTCCTATTCCAGGAAGAGGAACTATCGGTATTGAAGTCCCAAATCAAGAAGCTCAAATTGTATCAATGCTTTCCATTATTAATGCTGAAAAATTCAAGAATAACAATTTGGAATTACCTATTGGCTTAGGAAAAACAATTGACAATAAGCCCTATATTGTAGATTTAACAAAAATGCCACACTTACTAATGGCAGGAGCAACAGGACAAGGGAAATCGGTTGGTTTAAATGCTATTATCACTTCCTTATTGTATAAAAAGCATCCATCAGAAATAAAATTTGTTATGGTGGATCCCAAAAAGGTGGAACTAAATTTATATTCTAAAATAGAAAAGCATTATTTAGCTAAACTCCCTGATTCTGAAGAAGCAATTATTACAGACACCACCAAAGTAGTGCATACTTTAAATTCATTATGTATTGAAATGGATGAGCGATATGAGTTGTTAAAAAATGGAAATGTTAGAAATATTAAAGAATACAATCAAAAATTTGTTGCACGCAAATTAAATCCAGAAAAAGGCCATAGATATTTGCCTTATATTGTGTTGGTTGTTGATGAATACGCAGATTTAATGATGACTGCTGGGAAGGAAATTGAATCTCCGATTACTCGCTTGGCTCAATTGGCCAGGGCAATTGGAATACATTTAATTATCGCAACACAAAGACCTTCGGTAAATGTCATTACGGGTTTAATTAAAGCTAACTTCCCTGCACGAATAGCTTTTCGGGTTACTTCAAAAACAGACTCCAGGACAATTCTGGATACTGGCGGAGCAGATCAGCTAATTGGACGTGGCGATATGCTGCTTTCTTTGGGTGGCGACATCAAACGTATTCAGTGCGCTTTTGTTGATACTCCAGAGGTGAACAAAATTGTTGAGCATATCAGCGAACAACAATCCTTCGGAGAAGCACTTCACTTACCTGAGTTCAATGAAGAAATTGCAACTAAAACTTCTAACGGAACTAGCCTTTCGGATATTGATGATAGAGATGAACTATTCAATCAAGCGGCACGCATTATTGTTCAACACCAACACGGCTCTACCTCGCTACTACAAAGAAAACTAAAGCTGGGTTACAATAGAGCAGGACGCCTTATTGATCAGTTAGAAGAAGCTGGAATTGTCGGTCCTTATGAAGGAAGTAAAGCCAGAGAAGTAAGAATCAAAGATGAATATTCTTTGGAACAATTTTTGAATGAATTGGAATAGTTTACTATTTTTGCAAACTTATTTTACTTAAAATCGAAAACTATGAACAAAAAAATAATAGCAAGTTTAATCGCATTTTTCACTATCACATCTCTCTTTGCACAAGTTGATAATAGTGATGCTAAAACAATATTAGAGGTTTTTTCCAAAAAAATGCAAGCCTATAAAACCATGAAGTTCAAATTTAGCTATACCATGCTGGATGAAGCTCATGGCATTAATGACACAAAAACGGGTACCATTTATATTCAAGATGATAAATACCGATTGTATATTTCTGATCAAGTAATTATCAGTAATGGAGAAACGGTTTGGACGCATATTAAAGAAGCCAATGAGGTACAAATTACCGAAGTTGACCCTTACGACAATAATACTCCGAACAAAATGCTTACCAGCTACGACGAAAATTATATTCCAAAACTAATCAAGGAAGAAAAAATGAATGGGAAACTTTGTTATGTTCTTGATTTAACGCCAAAGGAAGCACAATCATACTACAAAGTCAGATTGTATATCTCTAAAGCGGATTATATGATTCAAAATTCTACTATTTACGATAAGAATGGAACAACATTTACCTATAATATCATTGAATTTACCCCAAATGTAGTTATTCATCCAAGTCGTTTTAGCTTTAATGCTGA
>CAZJZP010000230.1:0-3698 GCA_964550505.1 uncultured Prolixibacteraceae bacterium
ATATACTTGTCTTTGGGCGAACGGCCGGTAAAGATTCCGGTATCCACGGCAACGGCATCTAAATTAGTAAGAAAGCCTTTTTCGTAGCCTTCGAGATTGGGATTGGTTTCTTCAGTGAATAATTCTTCATAAGAGGAATTATGCAATACTTCCTTGGGTTTTTCTATTCCGTATGATTGTAAATCATTGAGGAGCTTGTTTGTAGTTGACATATATTTAATTATTACTTAAACAAAAATTAAAACCCCAAAAGTATAATTTATTCTAATGCCAAGCAATAGTTTTTGGAAAAAGGGTGAGGGATAATAAAGAATGCTTTTTTATTAATTCTTACAAAACAAATTGATAGTGATTAAAAAAAACCTTTTGTTCCGCTGCGCTGCAGCAAAGGATTTTGGCTTTTGGTTTTTTTATTCCAATTCCAAGCAAAACAATATCCATATACAAAATCACATGCATTTGTGCAAAAGCCCAATCATATTCATGGGATTTTGGAAATAAATCGGGATTTTATTCGCGATGTAGGGTCAGGTCGCGACCTGACCCTACATCGCGACCTGACCCTACATCGCGACCTGACCCTACATCGCGACCTGACCCTACAATCGCAACAAAAAATAAAATCCCTATCCGAAATAATGGGGGCATATAAAACCACCACATCCAAAAAAATACATTTGGCAGCATATCCAGATATTGCCTGGCATCGATTATTCCACGACGATATTATTCGCAATACCACATCCTACGAAAAAATATACGCCTATATTCTAAACTATTCAAGCTATTGGGAAGAGGATGTATTGCATTAAAAATACATTGGAGCAGAATAAGTAATGAATGCAGATTCCTTCATGCTGTTACTAAAAGGCTGTAAAAAAAACAGCTATTCTAATAGCTTACTTCTTTACTCCAATAGCTACTTTCCCCTCGGTAGGGAATTGGAATAATCGTAAACCGAATTCTGGTAAAACAGCAATCAGGTGATCGAAAATATCCGCTTGAATACCTTCATACTCTACCCATGCTTGGATTTTACTAAAAACATATATTTGAATAGGCAATCCAGTTTCTCCAGGTTGTAATTGGCGGATTAAGAATATTAAATCGGTATTAATATTCTTATTATCCTTTAAAAAAGCTTCAATATATGCTCGGAAAACTCCGATATTGGTTTGTCTTCTGGAATTTCCGGGCATATTTTCGTCCAATTTATTTTTTTCATTAAAAACGTCAATTTCTGCTTGTTTTTTCTCAATATAATCTTTCAATAAGCGGTATTTTTTTAGTTTTTCCAATTCCTCTTTAGAGAGAAATTTGACGGTATTCAGATCAATATTCAGTGAGCGCATAATTCTTCTACCATCTGATTCTTCCATACCTCGCCAATTTTGGAATGATTCTGAAATCATGGCGTAAGTGGGAATAGTCGTTATGGTTTTGTCAAAGTTTTGTACTTTAACAGAGGTAAGGCTTATTTCTAAAACAGTACCGTCTGCACCATATTTGCTCATAGTAACCCAATCTCCAGGTCTTGCCATATCGTTTGCTGACAATTGAATACTTGCAACAAAACCCAAGAGGGTATCTTTAAATACCAACATTAACACCGCACTTAAAGCACCTAAACCTCCAAGCAGATAGGCTGGTGATTTGCCAATCAAAATGGAAAAAATGATAATAATCCCAATAGCATAAAAAATGATTTTTACTACTTGTAAATAACCTTTTATAGGTTTGTATTTTGAGATAGGAAATTCTTGATAAATACCATGAACTGCTTTTAAAAATGCAGAAATAGCGGAAAGAATAATAATTATCATATAAATATTAGCCGCAGCCATCGTAATTTTTATCCAGAAAGGATAACCTTCTAAGGCTATTGTTGCTAAAAAGTAGATGACAATAGCAGGAACTAAATGAGAGAGTTTATGAAAGACTTTTTTCTCTACCAAATGATCGTCCCAGTTATTCTTTGTCTTTTTTGCTAGTTTTTTAATAATGCTCAGGATAATTTTTTTGGCAATAAGATAACTTACAAAACTTATTATTGCTAATGCTGATAGAAGAATGAGATTGCGTAAATAGTAATTGTAGGGTGATTGAATTTCAAATTGATTAATCCAGTCAAATACAATGTCGTTAATAGGAAAATCCATAATACAATACTTTTTTTGTTAATATTTATTTGATTATTAAATGATTAAAAATTATTCTTCGGGAGCAAACATGGGATCCCAAGGTGGAAGCATAATTGCTTTTTGTTCCAAGATTTTGAGAATATCTTCGGGCATATATTTTTTGTTTACAACCACTCTGAACATATATTCGTCGAACCATTGGTCTGTCATTACTAAATGACCTTTAAAACCTTTCATTCCCCAGCTGTTTTCCAAGAGCCATTTCGTTGGTTTTCCTTCATTATCCAAATCCACAGCAACAAGTGTCATGCCATGAGAGGAGCCACTTTCAAAGCTTTGAATACGTTGTTTTTTATCCATAGAGAATTCTACTCCAAAAAGGCTTTCATAATCATAATTATTAATGTCTAATAAACCTTTGTCGCTATTTAATTGCTTGCCAACATCGCAGGAAAAATAGAGTGCTTCATTATCTTTGATAGAAGCAATAGCGAATTTTTTAATTTCTTCATTGGGCAAATTAATATAGCGCCAGTTGGTTCCCTCATACACATTTCTATCATGTTCAATTTCGTAGAGTTTATAGTATTCTCTGCTGGGATCGTTCATTAGCATAATATAATCGGAAAGATTTACTTCAATAAATTTTTGATAAAAAGATTGTGGAGTATATTTTTTGCTTTCGCTGATTTTTCCATTGGCATCTTCGTATCTCCATTCAAAACTGCTGGGTGGTTCCCCAAAATTGATGGCAAGGATACGGTATATTTCGCCTAAAATTTGGACTTTATATTCGCGGATTTCGTTGGTTTTCTTTTTATTAGCAGCCATTTCGCGGATAGTGAGTGCAGCTTCCCGTAATTTTCTACCAATAAGTGTGGATACCCATCTGGTATTGTTGCTATTGTGGGTTTCGGGCATTATTTCAGCAGGAACTAAGCCATATTTTTCGGCAACATTCACAAAACCATTCCATATACCGCCGTCGTTGATGGGATGTTTAAGCAGCCACTCTACTGTTTTGTCACTATTCTCCTTATCTACAGAAGCAATAACAGCTTCCAGATATAAATTAGCTTTTTCAAATTGATCCCAAAAAAAGGAATAATTATAGGAGAATTCAAAATTGGACAAGTTATACTTTTCTATCACTTTGGGTCGCATTACATTAAAGCTTGCGAATAACCAACATCTTCCGGAAGATTCCTGGTTCGTAATTCCTTTGGTTTTTACCTTATGTGAAAAGTAGAAGTCCAAAGCTGCTTTATTTTCATTATTTAAAGCAAGTTTTCTAATATCGTTGTTGCAAACAGCGTTGGTAATGGCTTTTGTTTCGCTGTCATTACTATTGTATGCTGTTCGGATTTTTTGCATTTCTTTTTCTGTAATTGCCTGAGAAAAAGCAAATTGAGAAAGAAAGATGCTGCTGATTAAAACTAGAATAATCTTTTTCATTTCTTAGATTTTAATAAATAATTAAGCATGTTTTTTATTCATCATCAACAAAGATAAAAAAAAAGCCTTGTTTTTCGACAAGGCTTTAGAATATTTTTGATG
>CAZJZP010000231.1:0-2523 GCA_964550505.1 uncultured Prolixibacteraceae bacterium
GGTGCAATAGAGGATTATACAAAAGCACTGGAAATACAACCCAATTATGCTGAGGCGTACGATTTAAGAGGTATTGCCAAGGGAGAGCTTGGAGACAAGGGCGGAGCTTGCGAAGATTGGAAAATGGCCTTTCAGTTTGGGTTTAATGATGCGTACGATCTGATAAAGGAGTTTTGCATGGAGGAGGAAGAGGAGTAAGTTGAAACTATTACAATATTATTACAAACAGCTCATTGAGCTGTTTTTTTATTGCTAAAAAGATGTAAAAGAGAATAAATAAGCAGGATAATCAAAATGAATACAGCTAAGTTTATGAAGAACAAAATCTTAGGGATATTACTCCTGTTTTGTCTAGGGCTTGATGCACAAGATTTTTCGAAAGAAGTTTTTAGAAGCCCTGTGAATTTTACCCCTCTACTTTCGGGAACTTTTGCAGAGCTTCGCCCTAATCACTTTCATTCGGGAATAGATATTAAAACTTTTGGAAAAGAAGGATATCCTCTTTATGCCATTGCTGATGGCTATGTTTCCAGAATAAAAGTTCAGGCTTATGGCTATGGTTATGCTTTATATATTACGCATCCAAATGGTTATGTTTCTGTTTATGCCCATTTACAACGCTATAACAACGTGATTGATGCCTTTGTTAAGAATCTTCAGTATGCAAATAAAGGCTTTGAAATGGATTATTATCCAGAAAAAAACAGATTGCTTATTAAAAAAGGCGATATTATTGGATATTCAGGCAACTCTGGCAGATCCTCTGGACCGCATTTGCATTTTGAAATCAGGGATGAGAAAACAGAACATCCGCTGAATCCCTTTTATTATGGTTTTGCAGTTAAAGATAATATAAAACCTATCATTACGGCATTAAAAGTTTACCCAGCTGTTAGTGGAGCTCAAGTACAAAGGAAAAATGTCCCGATAATCTACAATTGCCGTTCAGCAAATACAAACGCAAATATTGATTATGTTGGAATAATTGAAGTGGAAGGTCCTGTATTTTTTGGAATAGAATGCCACGATTTACTTAGTGGGTCGTGGAATAAATGTGGAGTTTATTCTATCTCCTTGTTTTTAGACGACACATTGGTTTATCAGCATCAAATGGATCGCTTTAGCTTTGATGAAAGCAGATATATTAATGCCTTGATAGATTACCAAGAATATAAAGAACATAAAAGGCGTTTTCAGTGGACAAAACGAATGCCCGGAAATAAATTGAGTATTTATAAAAAAGTAAAGAATAACGGAATTATTGAATTTGAAGACGATAAGATTCATAACTTACGTTATCTTGTGAAAGACTTTGCAGGCAACACAAACAGCTTAAGTTTTCGGGTAAGACAAAAAAATAGAATGGCAGAGATTAAACAAAAGCAAACAAAGAAGCAGCTGTTTCATTGGAATCAGCCCAATTTTTTTATGGAAGATGCGTTTGTATGGAAAACCCCAAAAGGCGCATTATATGAAGATATTTCTTTTATTTATCGTGCAGCAAACACGCAAAAATACCTTTCTAAACTGCATTATGTTCATAAAGAAACTACTCCCCTGCATTATTACTGTGATATTTATATAAAACCAGATAAAAAAATTCCTTTTAAAGACACCGACAAACTCTGTATTGTCGAGATTGATGGATATAAAACTTATTATCGTGGTGGAGAATGGCATAAAGGTTATGTGAGAACCGAATTGAGAAGTTTTGGTGTTTTTGCTGTTAGTATTGATACTATTCCACCTAAAATTACGGCGCTAAATATTCCTTCTTCAGGGAGTATTAAAAACAATAAAAACATACAATTTAAAGTTACCGATAATTTAAGTGGAGTTGCTAGATATAATGCTTATTTAAATGGAGAATGGGTGTTAATGGAATATGATGGCAAGAGGAATTTGCTAAGGTATTATTTTGACAAGAGATTGCAATCTGGTGAAAATGATTTTAAGCTTGTCGTTAGCGATAGCAAAAATAACAGCAGTCAATACTGTTGTAAACTTATCTATTAGCATTTTTATTATCTTTGTGTCTTTTATGAAAGCTAATGCCGAAAAATGGATGTTTATTGTAAATCCCAAAGCAGGGAGTGGAAAAGCCTTGTGTGATTGGGATGCAATTGCCAAACTTCTTGAAATAGAAGAGATTGAACACGATTACATTTTCACTGAATATCCTTTTCATGGAATTGAATTAGCAAAACAAAAATTAGCAGAAGGATATCGAAAATTTGTTGCTGTTGGCGGAGATGGTAGTTTGCACGAAGTTGTGAATGGGATTATGCAATCAGATGAAAAAATTGCAAAAGAATGTAAAATAGCGATTATCCCAATAGGAAACGGAAATGATTGGGGAAGAACCTATCATTTACCATCAGCTTATATTTCTGCAATCCAGACTATTAAAGCCGAAAAAACGATGCTTCAGGATTTAGCTTATGTCCAATATACATCAAAGAATAGAAAAGAAAGTCGCTACATCGTTAATATGGCAGGTATGGGATTTGATGCTTTTGTTTG
>CAZJZP010000231.1:2623-3693 GCA_964550505.1 uncultured Prolixibacteraceae bacterium
ACTTACAGAGGAAAATCTGTAACAATCATTTCCAATAAAAAATTATTGATGGAAGTTGATGGAGAAGTTATTGGCTCACAACCTTATGAGTTTGGCATTATTCCGAAAGCAATTCAATTAATAGTGAAATAAATGCACAAACAAAATAAAATATTATTAATTGACGATGTACATGATTCTTTCCCGAAAGCATTATCTTCGCTTGGATTTGACGTAGTGGATGGAACAGCTTATAGCGAAGAAAAAATTGAGCAAGAAATTGGAGAATTTTATGGATTAGTTATCCGAAGCCGCATTTTTTTGGGTGAAAAACTCTTGTCGAAAGCGAAAAACTTGCGTTTTATTGCCAGGGCTGGAGCAGGAATGGAATCTATTGATGTTTCTTATGTTGAAAGCAGAAATATCCGCTGTCTTAATTCACCCGAAGGGAATAGAGATGCTGTTGCAGAACATAGTTTAGGACTTTTGCTCTCTTTGTCTAATAAATTGCAAAAAGCAAACAATGAAGTCAAAAGAGGAATTTGGAAAAGAGAGGAAAACCGGGGTTTTGAAATAGGAGGTAAGACGGTTTCCATCATTGGTTATGGAAATATGGGTTCCGCTTTTGCGCAGCGATTAAAAAGCATGAATGTACATTGTATTGCTTATGATAAATATAAAACTGCCTATACTGATGAATTTGTGAAAGAATCAACGATGGAAGAAGTTTATGAACACACCGACATTCTGAGTTTACATCTGCCGCTAACTGAAGAAACACGATATTTGGTTGACAAAAACTATTTAAGTCGGTTTAAAAAGAATATCGTTTTAATTAATACTGCTCGTGGACCAATAGTAAAAACGGACGACTTGGTAGAGGCATTGCAATCCAAAAAAATTATAGCTGCTGCACTTGATGTTTTGGAATATGAAAAATCTAGTTTTGAGAACTTAGCAATGGAAGCTTTGCCCGATAGTTTTCATTATTTAGCTAAAGCAGAAAATGTAATTTTAACACCACATATTGCAGGTTGGACAGTAGAGTCGAAAAGAAAACATGGAGAAGTTTTGGTGGAAAAGATAAAAAA
>CAZJZP010000232.1:0-3662 GCA_964550505.1 uncultured Prolixibacteraceae bacterium
AAAGCACGTTCGGCATTTTCTGGAGTCATGTTTTGCACCTCCGCTCCCGGTGTATGCAAAATTACCGCTTTCAACTTCCCTATTTCAGAGTTTACACTGATATTCAATGCGTTTGATGTCATATCCTTTATTTTTGGGCTGCAAAATTACGATAATTTAACGATAATCCTAAGAAAAGAAGAATAAGGAATTATGAAGGAATTATTAATGCATATCAAGACCATGCAACATTCCTATACAATGATACAGGCTTTTATTGATTTCGCCCATGTATTCATTCACCGCTTTTACACTTCCGGGCAAAGCAAATACCAAGGTTTTTCCCATAACGCCAGCGATACTTCTACTTAATAAGGCATTGGGTTTCTGTATTCCGAATTTCATCCGTATCATTTCCATTATTCCTGGAATTTCTTTGTCTAAAAAAGGCTTGATGGTATCAACTGTAATATCTCTCTCCCCAATTCCTGTTCCGCCCGTTGTGAAAAGCATATCCAAAGAGGAATCTTTTGCTGCAATTAATTCTTGTTTTAATAATGCAGCATCGTCGGGAAGTATTTGATTTTCAATCTTGTATCTTAATTGTTTTTGCTGAAAAAATGCAGAGAGCAGAGCTGCAGTTTGTGGACCACTTTTGTCTTCATACACGCCTTTGCTTGCTCTATCGCTAAGCGTTATTACTTTAATATTAAATGTTTTGGGGATGTATTCCAGCTTATCTTCAACTGTAATTTTTCCATCACCGATAGCTCGACAGAAAACGCCTACCCGAGGCATAAGATAATTGCCTAATTCTTTAAATTCCTGATGAAATGGCTTCCCAATTTGAACTACTTCCAATTGCAATGCTCCACACTGAAAACAATCCAATATTTGAGGAGAAATGTCCTGCAAGCCTTCTGTTCTAATATTTTCTGCAAACTCTCCTGATTTTGCTTGGCGGGCTGCTGTGTGCTCACGGAATTTGTCGATATGGTATTGGTCGATAATACTTATTGGTCTGGAAGAATATGCATGCACATCTCCCAAAACTCCGCCATCTTTAATTTCCAAACAATCAACTTCTTGCTTTACACCCCTTTCGGATGATTTGTTTAAGGAAATAATCTCTATGCTTTTCATAATCTAATATTTATTGAAAAAGTAAAGATAAGCATTTTTTGAAAAAGAAGAAATTCATTAAGACAAATTACAATGCTTTAAGAATTAGGTAGATATTTAACACTATCCTTTGGAGAAAGTTTGCCGCCTTTAATTACTTTGCAAAAAATTCCTTCTTTGGGCATTACGCATTTGCCCACAGCATGAAAAATAGCACAGGAAGTTCCATGGCATTCTTTTCCTATTTGCGTTATTTCCAATTCCACCTCATCTCCTAGTATCAGCCGATCTCCAATATGCATTTTATGCAAAATTAAGCCTTTGGTCGTAATATTTTCAGCAAATTCTCCAAAATCTAATTCTCTGCCGATAATTTTTTCGAATTTCCTTATGCTTTCCTCAGCAAGCAATGAGAGCTGTCGGTGCCAATCGCCTGCATGCGCATCGTTTTCAATGCCTTTATCAGTAATAATGATTTCTTCTACGGCTTTTTTCATTTCTCCTTTTTTTGCGGAGATATTTACAGATAACACGCTACCTTTTTGCATAATTTAAATTTTTAATACTTCAAAAATAGTTTTTCTACACAACAAAAAGAATGTAAATAGGTTTTATTTTTGTATTTTTGTCTAAAAAGAAGAAATTTATGAAAAACCTAGCATCTCGATTAGTGTTTTTGTTTTTATTCCTGCTGTTCCTTCCTTTTAATCTGCTTTATTCTCAAGCAATAAGATACGAAAATCCTCCCGAAAAATATCCTGACGGCATTTATTTGCTAACAAATAAAATGAATTGCGAAGGCTGTGTTGTCAGCTTAAACGAGTATTTTTCTAAGCTTAAACGAAGAAAAGATTTTCCACTTTTCGCTATCAGCTTAATTGACACTATCAATTATGAAACAGAGAAAAAGCAAGCTATGGAAAAATATAGCTTCTGCGATAGTTTGATTTTGTTTTTAAGCTGTTCGGAAAAAAGCTATCACCAAAAAATTATTGACTATGACATAAATGATGTTTTTCAAACGGAAGCTATGCAAGCCGGACCAAATGTGATTGTCAAGCTCAACAACAGCGTGGAAATATATAAAACCATCATTATTATGCGCGATAACATAATAACTAAAGAGTTTAAAAAAATTATTAAAAATCACATCAAAAAGTCTTTTTAATTGCCAGAGATTAATCCCTAATCTATCTTCTGCTTTTCGGCTGTTAGTAATAGAAAAGTTTGCTTTTAAAAAAATAAAGAAATATTCTTAATATTATGTATGCTGCTAACTAATTCTTTTTAAGAAAAGGCAATTAATCATGATGATATGGCAGATTATGGATAATACTGTAAGCTCTATACAGTTGTTCCACAAAAATCAAACGTATCATTTGATGCGTAAAGGTCATTTTAGACAATGACAATTGGTAGTTAGCGATGTTTTTAATTTTATCGGACACTCCGTAAGCCCCTCCAACAATAAAAACCACATTTTTTACGCCGGAATTCATCTGCTGTTGTAGAAAACCACTGAACGCTTGAGATCCTAATTCTTTCCCTCTTTCATCTAATAAGACAAGATAATCCCCTGCTTTTAGCTGTTGCATTAACAAAACAGCTTCTTTTTCTTTCAGCTGTTCTTCGGATAATTTTGCTGCATTTTTAATCCCTGGCAAAGATTGAATTTCAAATGGAATAAATTTATTTATTCTTTGCGAAAAGCTATCAATAGCTTCTTGTAAATAAAATTCTTGTGTCTTGCCGATTTGTAATAAGCGTATTTTCATTTAATCTTTTCTATATTTGCCAAAAATAGATAAAACAAAAGAAACCGCAGTATTTGTAAAGCCTAATTTGCAAAAATTTTTGGCTTAATATTTGTATATAATCGTGAAACAGTTAAAAAAAGAAGAATATATTATCTTTTTTTTACTTTTAACGTTAACCTGGTTTACAAACAAAGAAGTTAAAATGACTAAAGCAATTTATATCGTATTTTTAAGCATCGCCGTCTTTTGTATGACAACGCTTGCACACGGATCAAAAAACTATCCCGATTCCTTAACACAAGAATTTTATGATATTGGTCCTAGCGTGGAGAATGCTATTAAAACTGCTAATGCAGCGAAATTGGCGCAATATTTCAACAACAGCGTCAGCTTGCAAGTACCAGGGAAATCTGGGAGTTTTGGCAAAACGCAAGCTGAATTTATTATCAAAGACTTTTTCAGCAATTATCCACCTTCCTCTTTTTCTATCAATAATCAAGGAAAAAGCAGCGCAACAACTACTTATTATATCGGAACCTATAAATCCGGTTCCAAAACTTTCCGTTGTTATTATACTATTATTGTTTTTGACAATAAAGAACGAATTAATGTGCTGAAATTTGAGTAAAACCCAATAGTTATTTTTTTTCAGGACAAAACAAGTTTTAGTGGAATAGGCTTTTGGCTTTATCAATTATCTTGTTTTTGTAAAAAAACAACGTTTTTGTTATGCTGAACGTAGTTAACCGATGCTTCTTTTTTATATTTACTTTCTTTTGGCTACCAACCAAAAGAAAGTAACAA
>CAZJZP010000233.1:0-648 GCA_964550505.1 uncultured Prolixibacteraceae bacterium
AATATCAACTAACACAATCTGAATTGCGTGGTTTTGTATTGTTTAATACAGAAGAAGGAGCGGATTGTTTCCATTGCCACGGTAGTGATGGAAATCCATTATTTACAACCAATTTGTTTTATAATAATGGTAAAGATGCTGATTTTAGCGGACCCAATTTTGATCCTCGCGACAGATATGCTTATACAGGAGATCCTACTGATATTGGAGCTTATAAAGCTACTACACTAAGAAATATTGATTACACAGGTCCCTATATGCATGACGGTCGCTTTTCTACCTTGGAAGAAGTCTTGGAATTTTATAGCTCAGGTCTAGTTTGGTCGCCTTACGTTCATCCGTTAATGCATAAAATTGCCGACGGTGGAGCGGAGCTTATTCCTCAAGAAAAACAAGATGTGCTGAATTTTATCAGAACGCTCGAAGATACTGTTTTTCTTACCAATCCAGATTATGCTAACCCAAGACCGACGGATCCTTATTTTATTAATTAGCACGCGCCTTGGCGGTTTTACATTTTCCCATTTCTGTACAAAGCTTTTTCAGTACGAGGCAAACTTCGTGCTTCTTCATGCACTTCGTGTGATAAAAACTAAGGATTTTAATTACTGCAATGATTTAGAAAGACTTCAGTTTAGTTTAATCTGT
>CAZJZP010000233.1:748-3619 GCA_964550505.1 uncultured Prolixibacteraceae bacterium
GGTTTTTTGTCTTTCACGAAGCTCCACAGAGAAGACACGGAGGTACACGAAGGTTCTTTTATCCAACTTCGTGCTTCTTCGTGTTAATTTCTTCGTGCACTTCGTGTGATAAAATGTAAGGATTTTAATTACTGCAATGATTTAGAAAGACTTCAGTTTAGTTTAATCTGTTTTTAGGTTTTTTGTCTTTCACGAAGCTCCACAGAGAAGACACGGAGGTACACGAAGGTTTTAATAAAAAAACGCTTTTGCTTTTTATTTTTTTCTTAGCGCCTTAGCGCCTTGGCGGTTTATTTATTTCTGTGTTGTTTTTCCACCGCGAAGCTTTTTTTGTTTTTCTTAGCGTTTTTTTATTTTGTGAAGATTGAAAGAGTTCTTATGATAATTACATTAATAATTATTTACGAATCTTCTAAATCCATTTTTAATTAACGGAACATTGAAATTTATTAAAAATCCTAATTGTTTTTTTGCTAGTTTTAAATAAGAAATTATTTGTGCTTCATGCACAGCTAGAAGAGATTCGACTGCTTTTATTTCAATGATGATTTCATTTTCCACTAAGATATCTATTCGGAAATCCTTTTTTAATTCTTTCCCTTTATAAAATAGCGGCACACAGACTTGATGTTGGATATTAATATTTCGAGAAACCAATTCTTCACAAAGGCAATATTCATATACGGATTCTAATAATCCTGGACCCATTTCTTTATGAACATGATAACTGGAATCCAAAATTTCCTTAGCGAGATATTCAAATGTGTTTTTTTCCATTTTTATAGACTTTTTTAAAACAAATATACTTGTTTTTTTGAATATCTATAGGAGCATAATGCTTTTTAAGTAAAGGATAGAAAGGCATACAGCTTTTTTCTCTATTTTCTTAGCGCCTTAGCAGTTTTTTTATTTCTGTGTTGTTTTTTCCACTGCAAAGATGGAAAGGTACGAAGGATTCCTACTTCTTTTTTTGAATAAAAAAACACAATCAATCTCTTCCCAAAACAAAGGCTAGTATTATTTTTTTTCGTATTTTTGTTGTAATTATTAAGCGCATTAATTATGAAGAAAAAAATATTGGTTACTGGTGGAGCGGGTTTTCTTGGCTCTCATTTATGTGAGTCTTTGTTAGAGCAAGGACACGAAGTTATCTGTATGGATAATTATTTTACGGGTCAGAAGGAAAATATTGTTCATTTATTAGATAATCCATTTTTTGAATTGGTGCGTCACGATGTTACATTGCCCTTTTTTATTGAAGTCGATGAAATTTATAATCTTGCCTGTCCGGCTTCTCCCATTCATTATCAGTATAATGCAATCAAAACAATTAAAACTTCTGTTATGGGAGCTATTAATATGTTGGGATTAGCCAAGCGAATAAAAGCTAAAATCCTACAAGCTTCCACCCGTGAAGTCTATGGAGATCCTGAAATACATCCGCAAAAGGAAAGCTATTGGGGACATGTAAATCCTATCGGACCACGTTCTTGTTATGACGAAGGAAAACGTTGCGCGGAGTCTTTATTTATTAATTACCACAAACAAAATGATGTTCGCATTAAAATTATGCGTATTTTTAATACCTATGGACCAAGAATGCATCCCAATGATGGAAGAGTTGTTTCCAATTTCGTTATTCAAGCATTAAAGAACGAAGACATTACAATTTATGGAGATGGCAGTCAAACACGTAGTTTTTGTTATGTGGACGACAATATTAGGGGAATGATTTCGCTTATGAATACCACAGATGATTGTATCGGTCCCATAAATGTTGGAAATCCTAATGAGTTCACAATAAAAGAATTAGCAGAGACTGTGATTGATTTAACCAATTCCAAATCGAAGCTTACTTTTTCCGAATTGCCTGCTGATGACCCATTGCAGCGCAAACCAGACATTAGTCTTGCAAAAGAAAAACTGAATTGGGAACCCAATATTCAACTTCGGGAAGGATTACAAAAAACCATAGCTTATTTTGAGCAATTAGTAAAGGAAGAAAAATGCTAAAAATTCTTGTTACAGGAAGTAATGGTCAATTAGGAAAAGAATTGCAATTATGCGCGCAAGCTTATCCGCATTATCAATTTATCTTTACTGATATTGACAGCTTAGATATTAGCAATACTACTGCAACAAATGATTTTGCTTCTTTACATAGTTTTGATATTATCGTGAATGCAGCTGCATATACCGCTGTTGATAAGGCTGAAGAAGAAAAAGATAAGGCTTTTGCAGTCAATAAAATAGCCGTCGAAAACCTTTGTCAAATAGCTGCAAAACAAAAGGCTGCTTTAATTCATGTTTCTACCGATTATGTTTTTGATGGAACAAAAACAACTCCTTATTTTCCTGATGATAAGACCCAACCCAATTCTGTTTATGGCTTTTCAAAACTAGCAGGAGAGGAGGCAGTGCAAAAAGCAGGGATTAATTATGCCATTGTTCGCACTTCTTGGTTGTATTCTCCTCATGGAAAGAATTTCGTGAAAACCATATTGAAAAATGCGAAAGAAAAGAGTCAACTAAATGTAGTTAGCGATCAGATAGGAAATCCAACTTCTGCTACTGACTTAGCTCAAGCTATTCTGCAAATATTGCCTGTTATTTCAAGCAATGAGATTAAACAGATTTATCATTATTCCAACGAAGGAGCATGTAGCTGGTATGATTTCGCATTAGCTATTGTTCGTTTAGCTAGAATCAATTGTGCAATTAAAGCTGTCCCAACTTCAGCTTATCCCACAGCAGCAAAAAGACCAGCATATAGTGTGATGGATAAAAGCAGTATGAAAAAAGATTTTAACATTGATATTCCTTTTTGGGAAGATTCTTTAAAAAAATGTATTAAACAAATTGAAGAGTATG
>CAZJZP010000234.1:0-3592 GCA_964550505.1 uncultured Prolixibacteraceae bacterium
AGCAAGCAAGGGTAGGCGGTTGTAGCGGTGCGATATAAGTAGCTTACCCTTTTTTAATGGGAAATACTATGCTAATTAAAATATATCCGGAAAATCCATCTCCAAAATTTATACAACAAGTTGTTGAATCCTTAAAAAACGGGGGTTTGATAATTTATCCTACGGACTCTGTTTATGCTATTGCCTGTGATCTTTATCAGCCAAAAGCAGTGGTAAAATTAGCTCAACTAAAAGGGATTAAACCGGAAAAAGCAAATTTTGCTCTTATTTGTGCTGACCTTAGTCATTTAAGTGAATTTGCTAAGCCCCTTGATAATGCTGTTTTTAAAATTATGAAAAAAGCATTACCTGGTCCTTATACTTTTATATTAGAAGCTAGTAATAAGGTTCCAAAGATTTTTCAGCATAACAAGAAAAAAATCGGGATACGGGTTCCTGATAATGCCATTGCATTGGCAATTGTGAAAGAACTTGGTAACCCCTTAGTTTCTACTTCTGTAAAAGACGATGATGAAATCATTGAATATACTACTGATCCTGAACTCATCCATGAGCGATATAAGGAATATGTAGATTATGTTATTGATGGAGGTTATGGTAAAAATGAAGCTTCTACTGTTTTGGATTGCAGCGGAAATGAAATAGAAATTATAAGAGAAGGGATTGGTGATTTATCGATTTTGTAATTTGTAACTAAGTAATAGGTTTGTTTTACGTAACTCAAAAAAAACAGCTCTTTTTAACACCCTATCATGAAAAATATCTTTAACACATCTGGTTTAGAACAAAATAAAGAAGTTTTTGAAACATTAGTTGAAAAAAACAACTTTCGTATTGAACGTATTGTTTCCAATGGCTTTTCTTCCCCTGCGGGATACTGGTATAATCAGGATCTTGATGAGATTGTGTTTTTACTACAAGGAAATGCCATCATCGAATTAGAAAATGCAAAAACAATTGAAATGAAAAGTGGCGATTATCTAACAATCCCTAAGCATCAAAAACACAGAGTAAAAAACCTAAGCAAAGACCCAAATTGTATTTGGTTAGCAATACATGGAGAACTGCTGTAATCTGCTAAAAGAAACTTTTGTTGGTTTCGTGCATTTGGTATCTAAACGGATTTGGGTTCATGTATCTAATCATAATTTCAAAACCTCCTCTTCCATTACTGGCTTTTTTTAACGCAGAAGTGTTAACATCATAACTACACCCAATTGCATAATTTGATACTTCAAGCAATATTTGTGGTGAGATTGCATCTGCCACCCGATAATGAGCTCCAATGGACAAAGCTGCTTCTTTAATAAATCCAGTATATTTTGATTCTTCTTTAAGCATAAAGCGGAAATTTGTTCCAACATTAATTTCTTGAGCAGGACCTTGTCTGAAATATGCAAAACTTGGTATTATTGCAGTATTTGTACTAAACAATCCGATAGAAGCTCTTCCGTGTACACAATATTTTGTATATAATTGCTCATCCAATAATTCATAAAATGAATGCTTTGGAGCAGTTACATGATAAAATGCAGCACCGATATTAAACTTAAAACCATCATTAGATGTTGCATTTGTTTCGGGAGCATAATAGCTATATAAAATTCCGGCAGAAAGATCTACGTTAGAAAAAGACTGAACTCCTATATTTTCTCCTGAGGGCAAAGAAGTGTTAAAGCCTCCTGAACCATCATATTGATTATCCCAATAAAGGGCATCTTGATTCATCGAATTCTGCGTATAACCTCCTTGAATCGCTGCACTTAAATAACTTGAAGCTCCTACTGTCAAATGATAAGCTATTGATAAATCAGCTTTTGTTATTCCAAATTGAGAATCTCCAGCTTTATCTGTAAAAAAGTTTACTCCTAAGCCAAGAAAACCTGTTGATAGCTTCTTTTTCATTAAACCTACATCATAGGAGAATGCATAAGTTGTGTATGGATTAGTAATGCTCCCCCATTGTGTTTTATAATTTGCAATAAAACGATGATCTGCACTAAATGCTCCTGTCAATGCTGGATTTAAAGTTAGTGGTGATTCGTAATACTGAGAAAAATGAATGTCTTGAGCAAAACTACCCATAAACATAATACCCATTAAGATGCTAATAATTGTTTTTTTCATCTTTGTTGTTTTAAGTTAATCTTTATTTTTATAACATTATATCCCTTATCTAATCAATGTAACTATTCCTATTAATTCATGATCCATTTCCGTTCCCTGTCGAACAACATAAACATAATACACAAAAGTTGCGGACATCTTATTATCATCGGATCTTATCTTACCGTCTATAGAGCCATCCCATCCCTGATCATAATCTGTTGTTTCAAATACTTTCTTTCCCCATCTATCAAAAATCTGAAACTTATATCTTTCAACATCTATTCTTACTCCTAATGGTTTAAATACATCATTAATTCCGTCATTATTGGGTGTAAATGAATTAGGAATATGAATAGCAAATGTTTCGATGATTTCCAATTCTTTATACTCTTCGTCTTCACAACCATAATCATCTGTTACTGTCAAATATACATCATAAAAGCCAGGATTAAGATAAGTATGTGTAGGATTTTGTTGTACACTTCCGTTTCCATCGCCAAAATCCCATTGCCATGACGTTGCTCCAATGGAATAATCTGTAAAATAAACTAATTGTTCTGCCTCAGCAATGGCCGGATTAACCGAAAATGCTGCCTGAGGTCCAGGAATATCAACAACGGTAATGCTAGCAACTGTTTCACATCCATTATCGCTTACACTTAGGGTATAATTCCCTGCAGGAATATTGTTTAAATCAGGATTCGTACTTGAAACAGGACTCCAATTATAAGTATATAAGCCAGAACCTCCAGAAACAAAAGACTGAATCGCACCATCTGATTGACCGCAATGAGCATCGGTTTTTTGTAATGATAACTGTGGATAATCATAAACAACAACTTGGGTTGAATCAAATATTTGACAGTTATTACTATCTGTAACCGTAACATAATATGTTGTTGTTTGTGTTGGGCTTACACTGACATTGCTATTTGTATTTCCATTACTCCATAGCCATGAATTACCACCATTTACTGAAATATTTCCATTATCTCCATTACAAATGGTATCTCCACTAAGTTGCACTGGTAAAACACTATATACACTAACCCTTACTGAATCCATTGCACTGCAATTTCCATTGCTAACTGTAACATAATAAGTAGTGGTAAGTGCTGGTGTTACATTTATTGAAGCCGTAGTTGCACCCGTACTCCATTGATAAGAACTTCCACCACTTGCTGTTAGTTGAATGTTTTGTACTGCACAAACACTGGTATCATTTCCTGCATCTGCTGTTGGCTGTGCTTCAACAAAAACCTCAACAGTGTCTGTAGCTGTCTGACACCAAGGATTTGAAACAGTAACGACATAGGTGTTAAGCCCTAAAACGTTTGCAGGAGTATTAAGGTTTTGTGTTGCATAGGTCGTTCCACTATTTAAATGCTCCCAAGAATAAGAATAAACAGCTGGATTATCTGCATTGGTTAAATTGCAATTAATCGTAAAAGGATCTCCATCACAAATGGTATCTGGTCCTGAT
>CAZJZP010000235.1:0-3553 GCA_964550505.1 uncultured Prolixibacteraceae bacterium
CAACAGTTTGCATAACATTATCACTAGTTGGTTTTGCAATACAAGCTAATAGGTTTTCTTCTGTATTGTTAACCAATGGTTTTTCAGGTCCTAAAAAAGTAACAATATAAACATCTTGCTTTCCTTTTCCTCCAGGCTTAGCAGAGGAATAATAGCCATGGATTCCGCTAGCAGAAACAGAAAAGAAAACGTCATCTCCTGCTGTATTAATTGGATATCCAATATTTTCGGGCTTAGACCATGTTCCGTTTTCATAAACTGTTTTGAAAATATCATATCCACCCATTGAATTATGTCCTTTGGATGAAAAGTATAATGTTTTTCCATCAGGATGCATAAAGACACCTTCTTCGTCATATTTTGTATTAATAATGGAACCTAGATTTTGAGCTTCACCCCATCTGCCTTTTTCATCCAATCTTGACATGTAAATATCTCTTCCTCCAAAACCTCCCTCTTTATCACTAACAAAGTATATTGTTTTTCCATCATAAGAAAAGGTGGCAGAAGATTCGTGGTATTTAGAATTTATCGTTTTATCAAGTCTTTTTGGTTTTGACCAACTATCTCCTTTTAACTCACTTTCAAATATATCTCCTCCATTAGAAAACTTATACGTATATAATCTCTGACCATCTGCAGAAAATCCTGCAGTTGCATCATGTACTTTAGAATTGATTGGGCTTCCTGGATTAATTGGATTTTGCCATATTCCATTCTCTTTATAAGAAATATATACATCTTCAAAAAAGGCTTTATCTCTAGGATCTCTTCCTTCGCCAGTTGTAGTGTTTCGCCTAGAAGTAAATATCATCATTGTTTCATCAGCATTAATAATGGGGGAATACTCATCATATTGTGTGTTGATGACAGAACCAACATTGTCAATAAAAGCCCTAGAAGGATTAGCTATAAGTTCTTTCCCATAATTGCATTCTTCAATTTTTTTATCTATTTCCTCTTGTTTTTCCCTTAATTCTTTGGGTGATAAAGAATGCTTATATGCTTCGTATTTATCTATTGCTTTATCAAACTCATGGGTTATATGATAAGCTTGCGCTAAAAGATAAACCGCATCGGGAGCAACCATAGGGTTTAATTCTAGTGCTTTCTCTAAAAAACCTACTGCCTTTGTTTTATCAATAGTAGAAAGATAACATGTGCCAATTTTGTAATTGATTTCTGCATTGTTTGGGTTAAATTCATAGGCTTTAAAATAATATTCAATTGCCTCAAGATACATTCCGGGACCTTGAATAAACAATTTATCCCCCTCTTTTATATCTTTTAATGCAGCTTTTAATTCCTTTTTTTTGTTTGGAAAATTAGACTTTGTAAACTCAATGTTTTGTGCTGAAACACCAGCAATAAGTCCAAACAAGACTATATATATGCAAATTATTTTTTTCATTTTCCTGGTTTTTTTTATTTACAATTAGTACTAATGTATGTTTTAGCTATTTCACAGTTGTTTTCAACAGCTTTATTCCAATCATCACAAGCTCCTGTATTATCTCTTTTCATCTCTTTAGCAATTCCGCGGTTTAAGTATGCGTAGCCATAATCTGACTTTAATTGAATAGCTTTGTTATAATCAGCTATGGCTGCATCATATTCTTTGAGCTTAAACTTAGCATTTCCCCTATTGTTGTATGCATATGCATAATCTCCATTAAGTTCAATTGCTTTATCATAATCTTTAATGGCTCCTTCATAATCTCCATTCTCAAATTTAGCTGCTCCTCGGCTATTGTAATACATTGCTTCTTCTGGCTTCATCTGAATAACTAAATCATAATTTGATATTGCCTCAGAATATTTTTCCATCTTTACCTGTAAGGCAGCGAGATTTGCTCGTGCAAAAAACAAACTATTATCTATACTAAGTGCTTTTCTATAATCTTTTTCTGCAAGCTCATAATTCTCTTTCATTTTATAAGCACTTCCTCTATCGTTGAATGCATAAGCATATTTACTGTTAATACCTATTGCTTTATTAAAGTCTGCAATTGCCTCATCATAAGCCTCCTTCAAGAAATAACTAACTCCACGATAATAATATGCTTGTTCATTATCTTGATCTAATTCTATAGCCTTGCTTAAATCACTGTTCGCTTCTTCAGGCAAATCAAGTAAAATATTTACCTGTCCTCTGGCTAAATAATAGTCCGATTTAGCTTCTAACTCTATTGCCATATTAAAAGCATGAATGGCAACTTCATTGTTTCCCATGTCTTTCAATACTATTCCTTTATTGTAATGAGCTAGAGCAAAATCCGGCTTTTCTCGGATTGCTTCATCAAATTTCCCTAATGCCGATTGATAATCTCCTTGTTTGTAAAAAGAAATTCCTTCATTATAGAACTTTTCAGCTTTTTGGTCATCTTCAACCGCTACTCTTACAGTATCTACCTGTGCAGAAACACATTGTAAGAAAAACACGAAAAATAATGATAAGATTAATTGGTTTTTCATCTTTTATGATTTTTTAGTTTGTATCTGATTATATAATATTTAGACTCATAAAACTAGATAAACAATCTTAATTTTTATGGCTAAAATAATGTTGCTAATGTAAAAAAAAAATCTGATTTAAAAACAAAAAATATCAATTATTACAAATAAGCAAAAAATAATGCTTGCTAATCCATTATATGTGAAAAAGAGGAAATTAATATTAGAAAAATCATCTTTCTTAATACGCAGGTGTTGAATAATCAAAAATAAAGAGAAAAATGCTAAGCCAATCCAAAAGAATATTCCTGTATGCATAAAAAAGCTTAGACTACCTAAAAGAATAATGCTAAAAAAATGCATCAATCTTGATAAGAGAATTGCTATTGAAAAGCCATAGGCTGCTGGAATGGAGTGTAAATTTTGTTTTTTATCTATTTTTATGTCTTGCAATGCATAAATTATATCAAAAGCTGCAACCCATAACAAAACTCCAAGAGAAAGAAGAATAATTTTCCCATCAACAACTGGGTTAACAGCTAAATATGCCCCCAAAGATGCTAAACCCAAAGCTAAGCCTAATACTAAATGAGTAAAAGGGGTGATTCTTTTCATAAAACTATACGAAAAGATAACAACTAAAGCAATTGGGGAAAGAAAAAAGCATAATTTATTAATAAAATATGCGGTACAAATAAAAGCGATACTATTAAAAATAATTAAAAATAAAGCTTGTTTTGGAGATATTTTTCCTGAGGGGATTTCCCTCATGCTTGTTCTGGGATTATCTTTATCAAAACTCCTATCTACATAGCGATTAAAACTCATTGCAGCACTACGGGCAAAAAAAACAGCAAGAATAATTAATCCGAGTAAATGCAAGCTAAATTCTGCTGCATTTTGATTTATAGCCATAAAAAAAGCCAAAATAGCAAAAGGCAAAGAAAAAACCGTATGGCTGATTTTAATAAGTGAAAAATAATGTTTTATAGATAACTGCATGATTTTTTCTCTAAAAAAAAAGCCCTTTTTCAAGGGCTTTCGTTGTAGCGGGGGCAGGATTCGAACCTACGACCTTCGGGTTATGAGCCCGACGAGC
>CAZJZP010000236.1:0-3526 GCA_964550505.1 uncultured Prolixibacteraceae bacterium
TGTGTGTGTGTGTTTGTGTGTGTGAGTGAGTGAGTGAGTGAGTGAGTGAGTTGAACAGAATATGAGAGAAAGAAGAATAATATAAAATGTGAATTCCAATTCTGTTTGTTGTTGTTGTTGTTGTTGTTGTGCTTCATTAAACAATCTCGCTTATATTGCGAGGGTGTTGCTTTCTTCTTCTTCTTTCTATTAGTTTATTGCTTAGTTGCGCAGTACAAAAAAGGAATAAAAAAACGACAGATATTAGCCAACACCATCTTGTTTGGCAAGGATATGAAAGGAGATATTTGCTTCGACTTCCACCAAAAGAAAAAATGCAAGAAGCGCTTCCGCTGCTTTTTGTTATTCATGGTGGCGGAGGAAAACCGGAAAGCATGATTTCGCTTACTAGCGGACGTTTTCATGAATTAGCCAATCGAGACGGATGCATCATTGTTTATCCTGAAGCTATTGATAAAAATTGGAACGATGGCAGAAAAGACCCTTACGTTAGTTCTTGGAATAACAATATTGATGATGTAGGTTTTATTGTGGCAATTATTAAGCAGTTGCAAGAGAAATATCGTATTGATACCAATCGAATATTTAGTTGTGGAATATCTAATGGAGGCTTTATGACTTCAAGACTGCTGTGCGACAGGTCTGATGTTTTCAGAGCAGGAGCAATTATTACTGCTACTTTGTCGGAAGATTATGTTAGCGAATGCCAAGCAGAAACTCCATCATCCGTTTTGGTAATTAATGGAACTGCCGACCCGCTAGTTCCTTACGATGGCGGATATGTAACTGTTTTCAGACAAAAAAGAGGAAAAATCATTTCAACAGCTGATTTTATTGCATTATGGAAAGAAAAAAACGGCTGTTTAGATGTAGTGGATAGTCTTGAAATAGAAAATAGCGTTAACGATGGCAGTTTTGTCCGTATGAAAAAATACACTAATTGCAAAAATGCTTCTACAGTGGTAATTTATACGGTTTATGGCGGAGGACATTGTTGGCCAGGAGGAAAACAATATTTGGGAAAACGAATAATCGGAAAAACCAATTACGATATTAATGCAACAGATATTATTTGGGATTTTTTCAAAAACTTAGACTAACAAATGGATGATTTCAAGGAAACATATACTATTCTGGATACAGAAAAAGATGCACAAGATAGCAGTAGAAAATATAGCTTGTTTTATGGCATAACAATTATTGGAACTATTTCGCTGATTTCTTATTTTTTGTTAAAAAATCTTCTAAGCATCGATCAAGATACGCTTGCATTAATCATCATCTTATTCGGTATTGCTATAATTGTATGCATGCTGATGGTTATTAGTTTAAAAAAATTACAGGCTAAGCCTAGTAAAGGAAATATAATATTGGAGAAAGAAAAAATCACAACAAGAATTAATCATAACGAAACTATTTTTGAGCTTGCAGCACTAAAAGAATTAAGTATTGTTATCCAAAAAGGCGCAAATCAACGCCACTATTGGATTGGATTTAAAACTAATTCAAGGGAGCATTTATATAAGTTGGATATTTTTGCGGTAAATGAAATAAACCGTTTTCACAAACAGATGGATTATTGGTTGGAAAACTTTCAAAATATTAAAGTATATAAAATTAACCAACAACAAAAACTAGAAGATGTAATTCAAGATTCGAAGACAAAATACAAGGAGGATAAGGAGAAAACGAAACAGCAAAAGAACAAGAGTTTTGTTGGATTTGATATTATTAACACAGAACTTCTGTTTCCCTTTCCAACAATAAAACGAAAATTAGTCTTTTCTCATGATTTTGATTCTCCAACTGAAATCATTGCATTAATGATAGAAATAATGCCGAAACTAAAATGGAAACTATCTTCTTACGATGAAAGCAGCATTATTGCATACATGAGAAGCACTTTTCCTTTGTATATGAAAAAAGCCAGAATCGATATTAAAGATAAGAGAGTGGTAATGCTAACACCTGCTCGCATTGGCGCGAAACAGGAATTTGAGTTCTTTGTAGAATGCCTGAATTTGTTAGCAAAAAAGAAATATGCTGTATAATGCTTCCATTTTGACTTCTTTTACCACAAGTTTTGTGTTTTTTTTTATATATTTGTTTTTTTAATGTAAAAAACAAATAATATGAAAAAAGTATTTACAATTTTAGTTGCAGTATTGTTAACTGCAACGGTGCAACTTAATGCACAATGGACACAAATAGGAAGCGATATTGACGGAGAAGCGGCAGGCGATTATTCAGGTCATTCCGTAAGCTTAAGTGCTGATGGTTCTATCATAGCTATTGGAGCTGTTTGTAATGATGGTAATGGCATTAATGCAGGACATGTACGAATTTATCAAAACACTTCAGGCACGTGGTCACAAGTGGGAACTGATATTGATGGGGAAGCGACCGGTGATAGATCAGGATGGTCTATTGCTTTAAGTTCTGATGGTTCAGTGGTAGCGATTGGTGCAATTGATAATGCAGGAAGTGGTTATGATGCAGGTCATGTCCGTATTTATAAAAATATTTCAGGCATCTGGACACAAATTGGACAAGATATTGATGGCGAAGCAGCAAATGATGCCTCAGGTTGGTCTGTTAGTTTAAGTTCTAATGGTTCGGTAGTTGCAATTGGGTCTTATCTTAATGATGGAAATGGAATTGATGCTGGACATGTACGAATTTATAAAGATAGCTCTGGTATGTGGACACAGATAGGAAGTGATATTAATGGAGAAGCTGCTAATGATAAAAGTAGTTATGTTAGTTTAAATTCTGATGGCTCTGTTGTTGCAATTGGGTCAACAGGTAATGACGAAAATGGAATTGATGCAGGACATGTACGAATTTATGAAAATCTTTCTGGTACATGGACACAGATAGGAAGTGATATTAATGGTGAAGCAGCGAATGATTTCTCTGGTAGTTCTGTTAGTTTAAGTTCTAATGGAGATGTTATAGCAATTGGTGCACCTGGGAATGATGATAGTGGGTTTAATGCAGGCCATGTGCGAATTTATGAAAACATTGCTGGTACATGGACACAGATTGGACAAGATATTGATGGAGAAACAGCAGGCGATAATTCTGGTTGTTCAGTAAGTTTAAGTGCTGATGGAGATGTAGTGGCGATTGGCGCACCTTATAATGTGGCAAGTGGTATTAGTGTAGGACATGTACGAATTTATAAGAATATTGCCGGAACATGGACACAGATAGGAAGTGATATTGATGGGGAAGCAGCAGATGATTATTTTGGTAGTACTGTTAGTATAAGTTCTAATGGTTCAATTGTATCAATTGGCGGAGAAGGCAATGATAAAAATGGCTATGGTGCTGGTCATGTAAGAATATATACTAATCCAACAATAGGAATTAACGAACGAAATAACAATATAAAATTTAGCCTCTACCCAAACCCAACAACAGGAAAAATTACCATTGAATGTGAAAAGATGGAGCGAGTAGAAGTGCTAGATATTACAGGGAAAGTGCTTTATGAACAGCTTGTTTCAAGCGATGCTGCTGA
>CAZJZP010000237.1:0-3522 GCA_964550505.1 uncultured Prolixibacteraceae bacterium
TTTAGTGTGAGTTTGAGAGTGAGCCCGAGAAACAAAATGAGAGTGGATTTCGTGCTTCGCACTCACTCTCACTCTCACTTTGTTTAAGCTCCCCCTCTAGGACTTGAACCTAGGACCCTCTGATTAACAGTCAGATGCTCTAACCAACTGAGCTAAGGAGGAATTTCTTTTTTGAAATTGCGTCTGCAAAAATAATTATTTTTAACAAATAAACAATATCTTTGCAAAAAAAATACATTTATTTAAAAAAATATCATGCGTAAAGTTTTAGGCTTAGGAAATGCTTTAGTTGACATACTCGTACAAATCGACGACGACAATTTTTTAGCAGCACACAATTTACCCAAGGGAAGTATGCAGTTAGTTGATGCTATCACCTCAGCAAAAATCCTGACTGCAACAGAAAAGTTCAAAAAGCAGCAAGTTTCAGGAGGTTCTGCAGCAAATACAATAAACGGATTGGCTCAATTAGGTGTTAGTTGTGGTTATATTGGATGTATTGGAGAAGATGAAACAGCCAGTTTTTTCAGAAATGATATGGAAACCCGAAACATTCAAGCTATTCTTCATAAAGGAACACAGCCTTCGGGAGTTGCATTGGCTTTGGTTAGTAAAGATTCTGAAAGAACTTTTGCTACTCAGCTGGGTTCTGCAATTGAAATGTCTGCCGATAAACTGAAAGCGGAAGATTTTGCTGCTTATGATTATTTTCATATCGAGGGTTATTTATTGCAAAACCATGAATTAATTGAAAAGGCTGTGATGCTGGCAAAGAAAAACGGACTAAAAGTGAGTTTGGATTTAGCCAGTTATAATATTGTGGAAGAAAACATCGAATTTTTGCTTCCATTAATACAAAATTATGTGGACATTCTTTTTGCTAATGAAGAAGAAGCCAAAGCGTTCACAGGGAAAGAACCGGAAGAAGCGCTGGAAGAGCTTTCCAATCTTGTGGAAATAGCAGTGGTAAAAGTGGGTAAAAATGGTTCTTTGATAAAAAGAGGAAATGAAAGAATCAAAATTCAAGCAATTAAAGCAATTCCAATAGATACAACCGGAGCAGGCGACCTTTATGCTTCTGGATTTTTATACGGATTAATCCATGATTATCCGCTAGAAAAGGCAGCAAAAATCGGATCTCTTTTAGCGGGAAATGTGGTGGAAGTTATGGGTCCTAAAATGCAGGAAGACAGGTGGGGAAAAATGAAAGCAGAAATTTTGCTTTTTTAAATAGACATTCTGTCATTTTTTCTTTCGGATATTTAGTTAGTTTCACTATTTTTTATATTTTTACACACTTTTTGCAAAAAGATTATAAAAACATATAAATTAAATTATTATGAAGGTATATCAAACGTCAGAAATTAGAAACATTGCATTAGTAGGTGGTGCTAAAGCAGGTAAAACTACACTAGCCGAAGCGATGCTTTTCAATGGTGGTCATATCAAACGAAGAGGAAGTATAGAAGATAAAAATACTGTTTCAGACTACAGGGAAATAGAGTTAGAAAGAGAAAATTCCATTTTTTCAACTGTCATGTTTGCAGAACATAATGGGAAAAAAATCAATATTATTGACACTCCTGGGTTTGACGATTTTGTTGGTGAAGTTGTTTCGTCCTTAAATGTTGTTGAAACAGCGGTTAACGTGGTGAATGCACAAAATGGATTAGAAGTGGGAACAGAAATTTCCTGGAGATATACTACAAAATACAACACACCTGTTATTTTTGCTATTAATCAATTAGAATTAGAGAAATCTAATTTTGATGAAACGGTTCGTCAACTTAAAACTCAGTTTGGCAACGGACTCAGCATTTTTCAATATCCTGTTAACCCTGGTATTGGCTTTGATGCTATCATCGATCTTTTGAAAATGAAAATGTATAAGCTTAGCGGAGAAAAAGTGGAAGAGCTTGACATTCCGGATAGTGAAAAAGCAAAAGCAGAAGAATTACAAGCAGAATTAATTGAATCCGCTGCTGAAAATGATGAAGCCCTTATGGAAATCTTCTTTGACAAAGGTACTCTTACAGAAGATGAAATGAAAAAAGGATTGAAATTAGGTCTTGTCAACAGAGGTTTATTTCCAATCTTTTGTATTGGAGCAAAACATAATATTGGCGTAAATCGTTTGATGGAATTTATTGGCAACAATGCTCCTGCTCCAAACGAAATGCCTGCTAAGAAAACCAAAGATGGAAAAGAAATCAATTGTGATGCAAGTCAAGCTGCCGCTGCTTTTGTTTTTAAAACATCTATTGAATCTCACTTAGGAGAAATCTCTTTCTTCAAACTGTATTCTGGTCAGATTGCTGAAGCTACTGACATGTTAAACACAACAACAAATACCAAAGAAAGAATATCTCAAATTTTTGCCATGAATGGTAAAAACAGAGAAAAACTAGAAAAAGTGGTTGCTGGAGACATTGCTGCAACGATTAAACTTAAAAACACTAATACCAATACCACTTTAAGCGATCCGAAGAATTCTTCTTTAGAAATTGAACCTATTGTATTTCCAGAACCCAAATTCCGTACAGCAGCAAAAGCTGTTAACACTGCGGATGAAGAAAAACTTGGACAAGTCTTAAGTGAAATGCACAAAATGGATCAAACATTGGTTTATGAATATTCTAAAGAGTTAAAACAATTAATTATTCAAGGACAGGGAGAATTGCATTTGGCTATTGCTAAATGGATGATTGAGAATGTACATAAAGTACAGATGGAATATTTCCCTCCTCGCATTGCATATAGAGAAACTATTACAAAATCAGCAAAATCTGTTTATCGCCATAAAAAGCAATCTGGTGGTGCTGGACAATTTGGTGAAGTGCATATGCTTATAGAACCTTATTTTGAAGGAATGACACCTCAAAAAGAATTTCCTATTCGTGGAACAGAAGATCATCCTTTGAAATGGGGAGGTAAATTAGTGCTTAACAATTGTATTGTTGGTGGAGCCATTGATGCTCGCTTCATTCCTGCCATACTAAAAGGTATTATGGAAAAGATGGAAGAAGGCCCTTTAACAGGTTCTTATGCCCGCGATATTGCTGTAAGTATTTATGACGGTAAAATGCACCCTGTTGATTCTAATGAAATGGCTTTTAAACTAGCAGGAAGAAATGCTTTCAGAGAAGCCTTTAAAAATGCTGGTCCCAAAATATTAGAGCCGATTTTTAATGTAGAAGTTTTAGTACCTGAAGAAAAGATGGGTGATGTAATGACGGATCTTCAAGGACGAAGAGCAATTATTATGGGAATGGAAGGGGAAGGAAACTATCAACGCATTAAAGCAAAAGTTCCTTTAGCAGAAATGAACAGATATTCCACAGCTTTGAGTTCTTTAACCAGTGGCAGAGCAATGTATAGCATGAGTTTTGATGAATATGCTCCTGTTCCTGGCGATCTTCAAGATAAATTATTGAAAGAATACGAAGAACAAGAAGATGATGATTAATTTTTCTTCTTAAAACTATAAAAATAAGGCTGTGTTTTTAGAATGCAGCCTTTTTT
>CAZJZP010000238.1:0-3467 GCA_964550505.1 uncultured Prolixibacteraceae bacterium
CAGATTATCGTTATCGTGAAATTAAAATCAAAGAATATAAAGACGATTTAGCATACTATATTGTTATGCAATCTGATGTTTCCAAAGAACGACATGAAATGTATTTCGATTTTATGGGTGAGCTGATTAAGAAAAAGAAACTTTAATATACAATAAATAAACTTTTGACACCGGTCTGTGTACCGGTGTTTTTTTATATGAAATTCTTCTTCTCCAAATATTATTTGCTTTTAATTACGATTTTATTATCGAGCAATTTTTTGTTAGCTCAAAAAAAGGAAAAAGTAGAATTAATCTATGCTAATACAGCCGAATATAGTAAACGATTTAATCAAGATGTGCAACGTGTTAAAGGAAATGTGATTTTTAAACAAGAAGAAACCTATATGTACTGTGATAGTGCATGGTTCTATGAAACTGCTAACAAGGTAGAAGCACTTGGAAAAGTCCATATTAAAGCAAGCGATACGCTAAATATTTTTGGCGATACAGCTATTTACGACGGTGATAAGAGGATTGCTGTTGTTACAGGTAATGCAAAAGTTATTGATAATCAAATGGTACTTACAACCGACAAAATCACTTATGAATTAGATACTAAATTTGCCTATTACCTTGATGGAGGTAAAATTGTGGATCAGAATAATACTCTAGTAAGTGATAAAGGATACTATTATACCCAAATCAAAGAATTTTTCTTTAAAGATAATGTGGTACTCGACAATCAACAATATATTATGCGTTCCGATACCTTGATGTATCACACTATTACCGAAATTGCCCGTTTTTATGGTCCCACCACTATTGAAGGCGATTCTAACTTCATTTATTGTAGCAAAGGTTGGTACGATACGCAAAAAGATATTTCCCAATTTATGGGAGAGCCTTATCTGCTTACCAATAAAGCCAAAATATCCGGCGATACTTTATATTATGACAGAAATACAGGCTACGGAAAAGCCGTTGAAAACGTGAAAATTCTTGATACAACACAAAACATTTTGGTTGTTGGGGAATTGGCTGATTATTACGAGTTTACAGGGTTTTATATGGTAACTGATAGCGCTATTTTAAAGCAGTATTCCAATAACGACACCTTGTTTTTGCATGCCGATACACTTAAAGCACAAGCTGATAGCCTGAAAGATTTGGAGTTGTTGAAAGCATATTATAATGTGCGTTTTTTTAAAAGTGATTTGCAAGGAGTTTGTGATTCTCTTAGCTATGATTTTAGAGATTCTTTAATGCGAATGTATGTTGAACCAGTCCTTTGGTCGGAACAAACACAACTCTCGGCCGATTCCATCAGACTTTTATTCTACGACGGCGTGATGGACAAACTTTTTATGTACTCTTCTTCCTTAATCTTAAATAAAGACGACACCGCAAGCTATAACCAAATTAAGGGAGTGAATATGATTGCCTATTTTAAAGAGAATGATATTCATCGTATTGATGTTTTTGATAAGTCAGAAACCATCTATTTTGTCCGCGAGGATAATGGTGCTCTAATAGGAATTAATAAAGCCCAATCAAAAGATTTGAGAATGTACATTAGCGATGCACGCATAAACAGAATAATATTCCTCTCCGAAGCAGATGCTATTTTGTATCCCGATAAAGAATTAGCACAAAAAGATCGTTTTCTAAAAGCCTACAAATCTTATTTTTCTATTCGACCAAAGGATAAAAACGATATTTTTAAGAAAATGGAAATCCAAAGAGAACTACTCCAAGAGCAAGATGATGAAGATGAAACAGAGGAAGAAACCGAAGAAGAAATCATCGAATAATTCCTAAAATCGTTTAGTGTAAACATGGCAATAGGGAATGCCTCCCTTTCTTGCATAATAATCTTGATGATAATTTTCTGCTTTGTAAAATTTGCTGGCAGGACTTAATGTTGTTTGCACATCGTAGCCTTTTTCTTTCAATATATCAATGAGTTTTTCCGCTGTCTTTTGCTGTTCTTCGTTGCGATAAAATATCTCGGAGCGATATTGCATGCCAACATCTGGTCCTTGACGGTTTTTTTGTGTTGGATCATGAATTTCGAAGAACTTTTTAGCCAAAGTTTCATAATCTATTTCTTCGGGATTGAAAATAATCCTTACTGCTTCAGCGTGTCCTCCAATTCCCTGACAAACATCTTCATAGCTTGGATTTTCAGTATTTCCGCCTGTATAGCCAGATTCCACATCAATAACGCCTTTGTATCTTTGCATCAGATGCTCCACTCCCCAAAAACAACCACCAGCAAAAATAGCTGTATCGTTTTTGCTTGTAATAGGAATAAAATTCATAGAAATGGAATTCACACAGTGACGGACATTCTTTTCCGTTAAGCCTTCGTTCAGAAAAACATGTCCTAAATGACCGTCGCAATTAGCGCATACAATTTCTGTTCTTCTGCCGTCAGCATCAGGAATACGTTTTACTGCGCCAGGAATCTCATCGTCAAAACTCGGCCAACCACAAGAAGAAGAAAACTTATCGGTGGAATGATACAATTCACTCCCACATTGTTTACAAACATAGGTTCCTTCTTCTTCAAAATCAGTATATTTGCCAATAAATGGAGCCTCCGTTCCTTTGTGGATAATAACTCGCTTTTCTTCTTCGCTTAGTTCTTTGTAATTATTGTTTTGTGCCATATTATTACAATTTGTAGTAATGATAAGAATTAGTATAAAAAAAACATATTTTGTTTTCATTTGTATAAATCTATATTGACTTTTTTTATCAAAAGCCCTTTTTCTTATACCTAAATAACAAATGATAAGCAGTTTAGTTTAGCTAGCTTTTGCTTTTTTGGATTTTTTCTGAAATTTATCCGTATCTTTGAAGTTCTTATGACGCAGATTTTAATAGATATAGAAAAAACAGCAAATTTGCATTCCGGTTTGGGACAATTTAGTCTGCATTACGCCTTAAGTATGCAAAAATATGCCAAGGATCTAGATTTTCGATTTTATGCTAAGCGAAAAATGAAGATTCCAGCACTAGAGTCTGATAAAATCTGCTATGCAAATATACTTACTAAAAAACCACGACCGCAACTTTGGCATGCTTTACATCAATTTCCTAGTGTTTTTCCTCCCAAAGGAGTACCGTTTTTATTGACAATTCATGATTTGAATTTTTTACATGAAAAAAACAAGAGTAAAAAGCAAAAATATCTCCGAAAATTGCAGCAGAATATTGATAAAGCTGACGCCATTAGCGTTATTTCCGATTATACCAAAAGCCAGTTAGAACAACACATTGATACCAAAGGAAAAACCATACAAAGAATACACAATGGCGTGGAACTTAATGCTTTTCCTCAGGCAGAGCGACCGCAATTCCTTCCCAAAAATCCTTATTTTTTCAGTATCGGTATTATCAGTGAAAAAAAGAATTTTCATCAGCTTTTACCCTTGATGAAAGCCTTTCCCGACTACTCTTTAGTTATTGCAGGACAAAAT
>CAZJZP010000239.1:0-3464 GCA_964550505.1 uncultured Prolixibacteraceae bacterium
GTTGACGGCATTAAAGCTTTGTGTTCTATTGTTTTAAACAATAATGGAGGGATGGCTTGTGTTCGGGAATTTATTGATAAATTTATTGTTTAACGGCAAAAAGCATAAAAAAAACTCCGAAATTATTTCGGAGTTTTTTGTTTTATTTAATTTCAAAAACATTTCCATGCCTTAACAAATCATCCACAGATTTGATTTTAGAACGTTCTTTAGCGACATCAATTTGTTTTTCTAATAAATCTTCATAGACGGTACAATCATAAGATCTGATAACTCCGAGAGCGACAGGAAAATCAGGGAGTGTCATTCTGCAAAGCATAAAATGAACTGTAGGGTCTTGTGCTTTAGCATCATGAACAAGTATATCTTTTTCCGTAATACCATTTTCTCCGATTTTTGCTACTTTTAATTTGAGTCCATCAACGATAATTCCTTTGTCTCTTTCTTTCCCAAAAATCATAGGTTTTCCGTGTTCAAGAAAGATAGTATTATCATCTTTCAGGTCTTTATCAGTAATATCTTTATGAATTTGATTATTAAAGATAACACAATTTTGCAGCACTTCCACTAGAGATGTACCTTTGTGTTTTCCTGCTTCAACAAATAATTCAGCCATCATTTTAGGATCTGTATCAATTGCTCTGGCAAAAAAAGTTCCTTGCGCTCCGATAGCAAGTTCTCCGGGATTAAATGGATTCTCGATAGTACCTTCAGGAGAAGTTTTTGTTAGTTTTCCTTTAGGAGTTGTGGGAGAATATTGTCCTTTGGTTAATCCGTAGATTTTATTATTAAAAAGAAGCACATTAATATCAATATTTCTTCTCATAAGGTGAATAAAGTGATTCCCCCCAATAGCCATACAATCGCCATCACCGGTAACTTGCCAAACGCTAAGATTTGGGTTAGCCACTTTAGCACCGGAAGCAATAGCAGAAGCTCTTCCGTGAAGTGTGTGAAATCCATAAGTATTCATATAATATGGAAATCTGGAAGAACATCCGATACCAGAAATAAAGGTGTATTTTTCTTTATCATAGCCGAGTTCAACTAGTGCATTTTGAACAGAAGAAAGTACGGAAAATCCACCACATCCAGCGCACCATTTAACGGGTTTGTCAATGGTAAAATCTTTTTTAGAAAGTTGTTCTTTTTGTATTGTCTTCATTATAATTCCTCCAAAATTTCGTTGAACTTTTCTTTTAATTCGTGGATAAAGAATGGTAATCCCTGTACTTTATTAAATTTAATATATTCAAACTTAGGGAAATTCATTTTTAGATAATCGGCAAATTGACCAAGGTTCATTTCGCAAACAATAATTTTCTTAAAGTTAGAAAATATTTCCTCGGTATTTTTGGGTAAAGGTTTGATATATTCAAACTGAGCTAAGCTGATTTTTTTGCCTTTTTCTCTGAGTTCATCCACTGCTGATTTAATTGCGCCATAAGAACCGCCCCAACCAACAACGAGTAAATCTCCAGCCTTATCTCCTTCTACTTTTTGTTCGGGAATATAATTAGCAACGCGTTGTACTTTTTCTTCTCTTACTTTCACCATAAACTCGTGGTTATATGGGTCGTGAGAAACTTCACCTGTAATATCTGCTTTTTCCAAACCACCGATTTTATGTCTTAATCCTTCTTGACCAGGTAGAGCCCAGTAGCGGGAAAGTTTTTCAGGGTCTCTTTTGTAGGGTTGATAATTTTCATCATTATCTTCCACTAAAGGAGGTTTGATTTCGGGCATATCAGCTACTTTTGGGATAGGCCATAATTCTGAACCATTTGCAAGATAGCCGTCTGTGAGTAAGATAACAGGAGTCATGTGTTCTAAAGCTAGTTTTGATCCGTTGTAAGCAGCTTGGAAGCATTGAGCAGGTGTTTTCGCTGCTATGACAATAACAGGGCTTTCACCGTTTCTTCCGTATAGTGCTTGCATTAAATCAGCTTGTTCTGTTTTTGTAGGTAAGCCTGTGGAAGGTCCTCCACGCTGAACATCAATAATAACTAAGGGCAACTCTGCAATAACAGCTAAGCCAATGGCTTCGCTTTTAAGTGCAAGACCGGGACCGGAAGTGGTTGTAACAGCCATGCTTCCGCTGTAAGAAGCTCCAATAGCAGAACAAATACCTGCAATTTCGTCTTCTGCCTGAAAAGTTTTAACTCCTAATTGATGTTGTCCGGAAAGTTCTTGTAAAATCTCAGAAGCAGGAGTAATAGGATATGATCCTAAAAACAATTGTCGTCCTGATTTTTCAGCAGCAGCGAGTAAACCCCATGCAGTAGCAATATTTCCAGTAATGTTTCGGAATAAACCTTTACGATTTTCGGCAGGTTTAATTAAATACCTGGTTGTCATTGCCTCAATAGTTTCAGCATAATCGTATCCAGCATAAAGAACGGCAATATTTGCTTTTAATAAATCTGGTTTTTTGGCAAATTTATTTTTGATAAAATCTTCACCGGTTTTAATATCTCTGTTAAAAAGCCAAAATAATAATCCGGCAACGAATTGGTTTTTTGTTTTGTCAATTGTTTTAGCGCCAAGATCCATATTTAGTTTATTACAAGTTGCTCTAGTGAGGTTTGTAATAGGAGCTTTAATCACATTATAGCCGATTAAGCTTCCATCCCCAAGAGGGTCTTCTGCATAACCTGCTTTTTTGTAATGCTTATTATCAAAATTATCAATATCAATGATAATGGTAGCTCCGTCTTTGACCCATTTCATATTAGCCTTAAGTGCTGCGGGATTGAGGGCAACTAAAACATCAGCCTGATCACCAGGAGTTTGCACTTCTTTATGACCGATGTGAACTTGAAAACCCGAAACACCAGCAATAGTGCCTTGTGGCGCTCGAATTTCGGAAGGATAATCTGGGAAAGTAGATAAATCATTTCCAATTATTGCGGAAGTATCAGAAAATTGTGTTCCCGTAAGTTGCATACCGTCTCCGGAATCTCCTGCAAACTTCACAACAATGTCATCTAATTCTATTATTTCTTGTTTTTTGTTCATTATTATTTAGTATTAATTAAAGATTAATTAACCGTCAAAATTAACGGTTTATTTAATCATGGCTATATCTTTTGCAAAGAATTTTGAACTTTTAACATTTTTTTTCAACATTTGGCAGATATTTGCTTTTGTAATTTAGATTGACTATAAATATTGAATTTTGTTTGATAGAAAAGAAAATTTTTTCCATTTTTGTTGCGAATTATAATTCACATTTATTATTAATAGTAAAATTTAATATTATGGCTTACAAAATTTCTGATGATTGCACAGCATGTGGTTCTTGCATTGACGAATGTCCAGTTGAAGCTATCTCTGAAGGAGATATCTATGTTATTGATCCTGACGTTTGTACTGATTGCGGAGCTTGTGCAGATGTTTGCCCTGTTGAAGCAATACATCCTGAATAAAGATTAAAAAGCCTCGTTTAGCGAGGCTTTTTTTTT
>CAZJZP010000240.1:0-3455 GCA_964550505.1 uncultured Prolixibacteraceae bacterium
AAGGTGAATATACTGTTGCACAACCATCTGCAACTGTTTCTCCAACCAAGATGAATGTATTTTACATCGGTGTTGATAATCCTGTTAGTATTTCAGTTCCTGGAGTTCCAACAGAAAAAGTTAGACCTTCTATTTCTAATGGTACTTTATCAGCTACTGGAGGTGGAAACTATAACGTTAGAGTTACTGGAGGACAAACAGCTACGATCAATGTTGGAGCTGAAATGGAAGGCGGAAGCCGTTCTATGGGATCCTTTGAATTCAGAGTTCGTAGAGTTCCAGATCCAAAAGCTACTATCTCTGGAAAAACTGATGGTAGAATTGGAAAAAATGAATTATTGGCTGCAGGTGCTGTAATTCCAGTTATGGAAAACTTTGAGTTCGATTTACATTATACCATTGTTGGTTATACCATGTATATCCAAACTCAGGGAAGTGATTTGGCAAGTTCAACATCAACAAGTCCTGCATTTTCAGGACAAATGAGAAGCTTAATCCAAAACGCTGCAAGAGGAAGAAAAGTAACTTTTGAAGATATAAGAGCTAGAGGTCCAGATGGATCTATTAGAAAGCTTAATCCTATTAGTTTAACAATTATGTAATTATACATAAGGAGGTAATATGAAAAATGTAATTTTTGTTTTATTTTTATTTATTGGCTGTACAGTTTTAGCTCCAAAGCTTAGCATTGCACAAGGAGGTGTAATGGATAATCCTAGAGATGGAGTTTATGACAAAAATGAAACAGCCACTAGGAAACCAGTTCCTTATGCTCCTTTGAGAGAAGCAGATGTCTTTTGGTCAAAGCGTGTATGGAGAACGATTAATATGAAGGAGAAATTCAATCATCCTTTTTATTATCCAACGGAACCAACAAATGGTAGGTACAGTATTATGCAAATTATTTTTGCTGCTATTGAAGGAGGAGAAATTGATATGTATGACCCCAATAAGGATGATTTTACTTTACCTTATACCTATGAACAGTTTCTAGAAAAAACAAGTTCTGTGGATACCCTAACCATAACAAGGCCCTATCCACCTTATGAACAAGTTGATACAATTGTGAAAAACGAATTACAATTATCAACAATCTATGAATTTAGAATTAAGGAAGATTGGTTTTTTGATAAGCAACGTTCTGTTTTAGATGTTCGTATTCTAGGAATTTGTCCTGTTATAGAGCGTTATTCATCCAATTTTGAATTCTTAGGTCTAGAGCCAATGTTTTGGATTTATTTCCCTCAGGCAAGAAGTGTTTTTGCCCGATTCGATCAGTTTAATCGTTTTAATGATGCTACTCGACTTAGCTATGAAGATGTATTCTTTAAGCGAATGTTCAGCAGTTATATCTATAAAGAATCGAATGTTTATGACAGGGTAATTTCTGAGTATCAGCTTGGAATGAATGCATTGTTAGAAGCAGAAAGAATTGAAGAAGATATTAGAATATTCGAACACGACCTTTGGGAATATTAAAAATTTAAAAAATAAAAACAAAAATTACATTTGCTCCCGTATTTATACGGGAGTTTTTTTTTACCTTTATGCAAGTTTATGTCGAATTCTCCTTTACATAACGAAATCACTTATCTTAAGGGCGTTGGCCCTAAAAGAGCGGAGGTGCTACAAAAGGATTTAGCTATTTATTCTTTTAAAGATTTAGCTTATTATTATCCTTATAGATACCTTGATCGCTCAAAATTCCATAAGATAAAAGATTTGCAACAAGAAGAAAACAGTCATGTGCAAATAAAAGGAGAAATAACATCCATACAAAGTATTGGAAATATGCGGAATTCACGTTTGTCTGTTTCTTTGCAAGACGAAAGCGGTAAACTTGAATTAGTTTGGTTTAAAGGAGTTAAATGGATTAAGGAGAAGCTGCAAATAGGAAAGCGATATGTCGTTTATGGTAAAGTAAATATTTTTAATAATCGTATAAACATTCCACATCCTGAAATTCAGCTTGAAGAAGAATTTGAAAATGAGGTAATGGCAAACAATATTCAGCCAATGTATTCTTCCACGGAAAAAGCCAAAGCAAGAGGTTTGGATACCAAGGGAATTCAAAAACTGACCAAAGGGCTTTTAGCAGAGTATGCAATGTATATCGAGGAAAGCTTGAGCGATGAAATAATACAAAAATACAAGCTGATTTCATTGAAAGATGCCATTATTAATATTCATTTTCCTCCCGATTTGCAAATGCTTAAAAAAGCGCAAAGAAGATTAAAATTTGAAGAATTATTTTTTATTCAACTGAAGATTGCTTTAGAAAAAAAGCAAAGGCAAAACACGATTTCTTCCTTTGTTTTTGCTCAAGTTGGGAAACTTTTTAATGATTTTTATCAACACCATTTGGATTTTGAGTTAACGAATGCTCAAAAAAGAGTGATGAAAGAAATCCGAGCAGATTTAAAAAGTGGAAAACAAATGAATCGTTTATTGCAAGGTGATGTTGGCAGTGGGAAAACAATTGTAGCCTTAATGGCAGTCTTAATAGCAGCGGACAATAATTACCAATCCTGTATCATGGCACCAACAGAAATATTGGCCAATCAACATTACAACACAGTTAAGACTTTATTTGAAGGAATGGACATAGAAGTTCATTTATTAACAGGAAGTACAAAAGCAGCAGCGCGCAAACAAATTCATGAAGATTTACAGTCTTCAAAGTGTAAATTGATAATAGGAACGCATGCTTTAATTGAAGATACAGTGATTTTTAAAAATCTAGGTCTTGTTGTTATTGACGAACAACATCGTTTTGGAGTAGCACAGCGAGCAAAAATGTGGCAGAAATCTACGCGTAAAGCGCCCCACATTCTTGTTATGACAGCCACACCAATTCCCAGAACAATGGCAATGACTTTATACGGAGATCTCGATGTTTCTGTTATTGATGAATTGCCCCCAGGAAGAAAATCTATTAAAACGTACCATTATTATGAGTCTGCTCGAATACGTTTATTTGCATTTATGAAAGAGCAAATAAAAAAAGGAAGGCAGATTTACGTTGTTTATCCGCTGATTTTTGAATCGGAAAAGATGGATTTGAATGATTTAATGGACGGCTATGAAAGCATTTCACGCTCCTTTCCATTGCCAGATTATGCCGTAAGTATTCTGCATGGAAAAATGAAAACAGATGCAAAAGAATGGGAAATGAAGCGTTTTATCAAGGGAGAAACAGATATTTTGGTTTCAACTACTGTAATTGAAGTAGGTGTTGATGTTTCTAATGCCACAGTTATGATTATTGAAAATGCAGAACGTTTCGGATTATCACAATTGCATCAATTAAGAGGAAGGGTTGGAAGAGGAGCAGAGCAGTCCTATTGTATTTTAATTACCAAAGATAAAATTAGTGCTGAAGCCAAAAAAAGGATTTCCACAATGACAGCCACCAACGATGGTTTTGAAATTGCAGAAGTGGATTTAAGTATTCG
>CAZJZP010000241.1:0-3424 GCA_964550505.1 uncultured Prolixibacteraceae bacterium
TTAAAATTATCCAATTCCTCTAATACTGTGATGGGAATTGCTACATCATTGTCTGCAAAACTATTAATGGAACTGTGATTATAAAGAATTACAGAAGTATCCAATACAAAAATTTTCTTTTCTTTAATTTTCTTTGCCATATTGCTAATTATTTAGATTTTTAAACATCGAAAGATAGAACAGATATTGATATTCTGCAAATTTTTTCTCTTCGATTTTTGAATTATTATTTATTTTGGGAATCAGTTTTGCTATATTTGCCTGTTTATCAGATTATAATGTTAATTAAAAAACAGCATTCTTTTTTTTAGTTTTTTATAATGCATTCAAAAAGGCTTTTTTCAAGCTGATTTTCCAAAAGTTTTTATACTTTTAAAAAAAATTACAGAAATGGATAAACCCAAGCTTTTCTTACTTGATGCCATGGCTCTTATTTATAGAGCATATTTTGCATTAAACAAAAACCCTAGGATTAACTCAAAAGGGATGAACACCTCTGCAATACTAGGTTTTGTCAACACCTTAATTGAAGTATTAAAAAATGAAAATCCTACACATATCGCTGTTGCATTTGATTCTGTTGCTCCCAGTATCAGACAGGTAGATTATACTGATTATAAAGCAAACAGGGAACGAATGCCAGAGGATATTTCTGCCGCAATTCCTTACATAAAACAAATTATCAGCGCATTCAATATTCCTATTATAGCAGCAGAAGGATATGAGGCTGATGATGTAATTGGCACTCTCTCTAAAAAAGCAGAAAAAATGGGTTTTATTACTTATATGATGACACCTGATAAGGATTTTGGTCAATTAGTAAGCGATAATATTTATATGTACAAACCGGCTCGCATGGGAAATAAGGCAGAAATCTGGGGCGTAAAAGAGGTAAAGGAAAAGTTTGAAATTAAAGACCCTCTTCAACTTATAGATATCCTCGGATTATGGGGCGACGCTTCTGACAATATTCCAGGAGTTCCTGGAATTGGAGAAAAAAGAGCAAAAGAATTGATAAAAACCTATGGTTCTGTAGAAAAGCTGATAAAACACAGTAATGAGCTTAAGGGAAAACAAAAAGAAAATGTAATTCAATTTTCAGAACAAGCTCTACTCTCCAAACAACTAGCGACCATCATGCTTGATGCTCCTGTAGAATTATACGAAGAAGAATTAAAAATTAAAAGTCCAGATTATCCTAAATTAAAAGAACTTTTTGATGAGCTGGAATTTAGAAATCTGGGAAAACGCTTTTTTCAGGATGAAGCTCAAAAAGAAGACAGCCAAATTCAAATTAGTTCTTCTGCCAATCAATCTATTCAAGGAGATTTGTTTAATGTAATAAATGACGATGGAACGCTAACAAAACTGGATGAATTTGAAAATATTAACAGTATTAAACATGAGTATTTTGCTGTTGACAGTCCTGAGAAAGAGAAAGATTTACTTAAGAAACTGACAGCTGCCACATCTTTCTGTTTTGATACCGAAACAAGCAGCTTAAATCCGCAAATAGCAAGGTTGGTGGGAATTGCTTTTTCCTTCAAAGCACACCAAGCTTACTATGTTCCATTCCCTGAAAATCAAGAAGAAGCATTCAAAAAAATACAAGCATACAAATCTATCTTTGAAAATGAAAACACAGAAAAAATCGGTCAAAATATAAAATATGATATTTCTGTTTTACTTAATTATGATATTAATGTCAAAGGCAAACTTTTTGACACTATGATAGCACACTATTTGCTACAGCCAGAACTACGTCATAATTTAGATTATCTTGCGGAAACACTTTTGAATTACAAAACGATAAGTATTGAAACACTTATTGGTAAAAAAGGTAAAAACCAATCTTCCATGCGCTATGTTCAATTAGATAAAATAACAGATTACGCTTGTGAAGATGCTGATATTACGCTACAAATCAAAGAAAAACTTGCGCCAGAATTACGCAGGAACAAATTACTTCACCTGTTTGAGAACATTGAAATACCGCTAATATCAACTCTTGCTGACATGGAAAAAACAGGCGTTCGAATTGATCCAAATACCCTAATTGAATACTCCCAAAAACTGTTTAAAGATATTAAAAAGATTGAAGAAGAAATCTTTAACATTTGCAATTGCAGCTTTAACCTTTCCTCTCCAAAACAATTAGGAGAGGTGCTTTTTGGGAAAATGAAAATTGTTGATAATCCTAAAAAAACAAAAACAAAACAATACTCTACCAGCGAGGATGTATTGAAAAAGCTTGAGGGAAAACATCCGGTAATAAGCTTAATCTTAGAACATCGCTCTTTAAGTAAACTAAAAAACACTTATGTTGATGCACTCCCTGAATTGATAAACAAAAAAACGGGGAGAATTCATACTACTTATACCCAAACTATAACATCAACAGGTAGGTTAAGTTCTCAAAATCCAAATCTTCAAAACATACCTATCCGAAGTGAGAGAGGAAAAGAAATACGAAAATGCTTCATCCCGCTAAAGGACGACCATTTACTAATGGCAGCGGACTATTCTCAAATAGAGCTTCGCATTATTGCTGAACTCAGCGGTGATGAAAGCATGATTGATGCCTTTAAAAAAGACTTAGACATACATCGTCTTACAGCTGCAAAAGTGTTCAAAATAAAACTGGAAGAGGTAACAGATGACCAAAGAAGGCAGGCAAAAATGGTAAACTTTGGAATTATCTATGGCATTTCTGCTTACGGATTGTCAGAACGCTTAGGAATAAAACGATACGAAGCAAAAGAACTCATAGATGCCTACTTTGAGGAATATCCAGCAATAAAGGAATACATGGAAAAGCAAATTGAATTTGCCAAAGAACACGGATATGTGGAAACAATTATGAAACGCAGGCGATATTTGGCTGATATAAATTCAGCTAATTCTGTTGTTAGGGGATTTGCAGAACGCAATGCCATCAACGCTCCTATACAAGGTTCTTCTGCCGATATGATTAAAATTGCCATGATAAATATTCATTGCCACCTTAAACAAAAACAACTGCAATCAAAAATGATTATGCAAGTTCATGATGAACTGATATTGGACGTTCCTAAAGAAGAGATTGAAGCAGTGAGTTCGTTAGTAAAAAGTTGCATGTCAAATGCTATACGAATGAAAATTCCTTTAAAAGTTGATTTACAAACAGCTAAAAATTGGCTGGAAGCACATTAGTTGAGGCTAAGGTTGAGGTTGAGGTTGAGGTTGAGGTTGAGATTGAAGAGGGGTTTCCTATAGTTTTTTTTGATTAGAATAATACAGGCTTAACTACATTTTAAAATTTCAAATTTTTCTTGATAGTTTATACTACATTTAATTTTTCATCGAAGAATTACTGTATAATTCTATTATTCAAAAATCCCCACAAAATTACATATTAAGACGAACCCCTTCAACCTTAACCTCA
>CAZJZP010000242.1:0-3410 GCA_964550505.1 uncultured Prolixibacteraceae bacterium
AATTTCACCTGTAATTCCTTTTCTGCGAGATGCATTTTTAAATGTATTTCTAAACTGACGTTCCAAAATGCCATAAGTATATTTAGCTTTTTGCTTTTCCATCAGCTGCACGCCATATTCTGATTTTTTTCGTCTGCGTTTTGAAGCACCGTGTTGTCCAGGTGGATATTTTTTCTTTTCAAAATACTTATCTGAACCATAAATTGGATCGTCAAATTTACGTGCTATTTTTGTTCTGGGACCTCTATATCTTGCCATAATCTATAATTTTTCTAATTTATTAAACTCTTCTACGTTTTGGGGGTCTGCAACCATTATGTGGTAAAGGAGTAACATCTTGTATTTCTGTTACTTCAATTCCTTGTCCGTGAATTGATCTGATAGCAGATTCACGTCCTGAACCAGGTCCTTTAACATAAACTTTAACCTTTCTAAGACCAAGATCGTATGCAACTTTTGCACAATCTTCAGCGGCCATTTGAGCTGCATAAGGGGTGTTCTTCTTGGAACCTCTAAAGCCCATTTTCCCGGCAGAAGACCAGGAGATTACTTGTCCTGTACTATTAGTCAAGGAAATAATAATATTATTAAAGCTAGCACGTACGAATGCTTTTCCGTATGTGTCAACTTTTACTACTCTTTTCCTCGACGTTCTATTCGTTTTTGCCATATCTATTGATATTTTAACTTTCTACTTTTTTAGTATTTTATTTAACTGCTTTCTTTTTATTAGCAACAGTCTTCTTCTTGCCTTTACGGGTACGTGAGTTGTTTTTAGTACGCTGTCCCCTTAGAGGTAATCCGAGACGATGTCTAATTCCTCTGTAGCTTCCAATGTCCATCAAACGTTTGATGTTCATCTGTACTTCAGATCTAAGTTCACCTTCCACTTTAACATTATCCCCAATGATGGTACGGATTTTCGCCTGCTCATCATCTGTCCAATCTTGAACTTTTTTGTTAATATCGACGCCTGCCTCTTCTAAGATTTTTTTGGCTGTGCTATTACCAATTCCGTAAATATAGGTTAAGCCTATTTCACCTCTTTTGTTTTTTGGTAAGTCTATACCTGCGATTCTAGCCATATATTTCTATTATTTATAATTATTAATTATCCTTGTCTTTGTTTAAACTTTGGATTCTTTTTGTTTATCACATAAAGTCGCCCTTTTCTTCGTACAATTTTGCACTGCGGACTTCTTTTTTTAACTGATGCTCTTACTTTCATTTCTTGTGTTTTTAATTTTTTACTTATATCTGTATGTTATTCTCCCTTTTGTTAAATCGTAAGGAGACATTTCTAATTTTACCTTATCACCTGGCAATATTTTAATATAATGCATTCTCATTTTACCTGAAATATGAGCAATAATAACATGACCGTTCTCTAGTTCCACTTTGAACATTGCATTTCCAAGTGATTCTATAACTGTTCCATCTTGTTCTATTGACGCTTGTTTTGCCATATTAACTATTAATTATTTTATATTTTCTTCTATATAATCATATGTTGAAATAACTTCTGCTTCTCCTTTTCTTACTAAAACCATGTGCTCAAAATGAGCGGAAGCTTTACCGTCTCTTGTTTTTATTGTCCAACCGTCATCCATTTCAATTATATTTCGTCTTCCGATATTTATCATTGGTTCAATACAAATTACCATTCCTTCTTTAAGTTGAATTCCGGTTCCTTTTCTTCCATAATTGTACACTTCAGGCTTTTCATGTAAATGTTTTCCTATTCCGTGTCCTACCAATTCTCTAACTACTGAAAAACCATAATATTCAACATGCTGCTGAACTGCATTTCCGATATCTCCAATTCTGTTGCCATCAACTGCCTGCTCTATACCTTTATATAGAGATTCTTTCGTACGCTTAACCAATTCTCTTTTCACTTCTGACACTTCGCCAATTTCAAAGGTATAAGCATAATCCCCATAATAGCCATCAAGCAAAACACCACAGTCAACGGAAACGATATCTCCATCTTTTAGTAAGGTGTTATCTGGGATTCCATGAACTACCTGATCGTTAATCGAAATACACAAGGTAGCAGGATATCCATTATAACCTTTAAATCCTGGTTTCGCGCCATTAGACAAGATAAAATCTTCTGCCAGTTTATCAATTTCTTTAGAAGTGATTCCGGCTCTAATGACTTTAGCAACTTCACCCAAAGTTTTTCCAACAAGTAATGAACTCTTTCTTAATAATTCAATTTCGTGCGTTGTTTTTAAAGTTATCATAACGCAACGATTACATTCCCATTGATGATCGTCCCTTAATTCTTCCAGTTTTTGTTAATCCATCATAATGTCTCATTAAAAGGTGACTCTCAATTTGTTGTAATGTATCTAACACTACACCCACCATAATCAACAACGAAGTTCCTCCGTAAAACTGAGCAAACTGCGTATTGACTCCTGCTATTCCAACAAATGCTGGCATTATAGCAACAAGAGCCAAAAAGATAGATCCGGGAAGTGTAATTTTCGACATTACATTATCAATAAATGCGGCTGTTCTTTTGCCAGGCTTAACACCCGGAATAAAACCGCCATTTTTCTTCATATCTTCAGCCATTTGGTTAGGATTAACCGTGATGGCAGTATAAAAATAGGTAAATAGTATAATCATTATTGCAAAGGTAAAATTATACCAAAAACCCTGAAAGTTTGAAAATGCTTGCGCAAATCCTGACATAGTTTCAGAATCAGAGAAACCAGCTAAAGTTAATGGAACAAACATTATTGCTTGTGCAAAGATAATCGGCATAACACCAGCAGCATTAACCTTAAGAGGAACATATTGTCTTACACCACCGTATTGTTTATTACCAACAACACGTTTAGCAAACTGCACTGGTATTCGTCTTGTTCCTTGAACCAATAAAATACATAGCAGAACAACAAAAATGAGCACCACAATTTCAACAATAAATATAACTAGTCCTCCTCCCTGTTCTTCCATTCTAGACACAAATTCTGCAACTAATGCAAAAGGAAGTCGTGCAATAATACCAATCATGATAATCAAAGAAATACCGTTTCCAATTCCTTTATCTGTAATCCTTTCTCCAAGCCACATAATAAACATGGTACCTGAAATAAGGATAATAACAGAAGAAATCCAGAAGAAGGAAGATGGATCGCCTTGCGGATTAAATGGAGCAACACTTCCTGGAGGCATTTTTGACACTAGATTTGCGATATATGCTGGTGCCTGAGCTCCTGTGATTAGTACTGTAAGATATCTAGTAATTTGATTGATTTTCTTTCTTCCGCTTTCTCCTTCTCTTTGAAGACGCTGAAAATAAGGAACTGCCATTCCCAACAATTGAATTACAATTGATGCGGAAATATAAGGCATAATCCCTAATGCAAAAATGGAGGCATTAGAAAAAGCAC
>CAZJZP010000243.1:0-3398 GCA_964550505.1 uncultured Prolixibacteraceae bacterium
AATTGGAAGACAATCTTCAACAGCAGAAAATCCATAATCTTTATCCTTTCCGCAAAGGATAATGCCTTTTTTTTGCAAGGCATCAAGTTCAACGGTATTCCATGGATAAGCTTTGTTTTTTAAAGCATAAATCTGTTCAATCTCTAATTCTTCCTGATATTTGCATAAAAAATGCAGTAAAGTTGTTCCAATATTACCGATTCCGTTTACCAATACTTTCATTTTGCTCTTTTTTTGTTTCTTTTCCCTCTAAAAGGAATAAGAATGGATTGCTTAATAATACGCAGATTAAGTAAAAAGGATTTGTGATTCACGTATTCAATATCATTTTGAAGCGATAATTCAGCATCACAAATGCTCAAAAGTTGTGCTTTGCCCGTAATTCCAGGTTTAACCTCCCATCTTTTTTCTGCTTTTTTATTATTCCAGTCAAGGCGTTGGATATCTGCTGTTGTTAAAGGTCGTGGACCGACAAATTCCATTTCGCCTTTTAGAATGTTATATAATTGAGGAATTTCATCCAATCCAAATTTGCGAATAAATTTCCCAAACAAGGGGATTTCTCCCTGTTTCATGCTTCTGAATTTATAAATTGTAAAAGGCTTTTTCCCTTTTCCTATTCGTTGCTGACAAAAAATAATAGGAAAACCCATGCTAAGGATTATTCCAAGAGAAATAAATAAAAGCACTGGAAGCAGGAGCAGAAGGAAAAAAAGCGCTAATATTCGCATTTAAATGGTATTTATACAATCAAATATATAATAATAATGTTTGATTTTGTAAAAAAAATGAAATATTTTTTTAAAAAAGCATGATTCCGTCGTCTTTTTTATACTTTTATTCCCAAATTATAAAGATATGAATAAGAAAAGGAATTTGAAGAATTACTTACCCGTAATGTTTTCATTAACGCTCATACTGGGAATCCTTTTGGGAGTGTGGATTGCATCGGGAAGTTTGAGTAAGAAAGAGCTTTTCTCATCCAATAAAGACAAACTCAAGACCATATTACAATTAATAGAAAACGAATATGTTGACAGTATTGCTTATGACGAATTAGTAGAACGTTCCATTACTTCTTTGCTTTTTGAGTTAGACCCGCACTCTTCTTATATTAGTTCGGAAGATTTTGCTAATGTCAATGATGAATTGCAAGGGAAATTTGAAGGTGTTGGGGTGCAATTCCGCATCGAAAAAGACACTATTCTGGTTGTAAACACTGTTTCCGGAGGACCATCGGAAAAAGAAGGAATAAAAGCTGGCGATAGAATTATTAGTGTTGACGGAGAAAAACTTGCCGGAATCGGAGTTACAAATGAGGATGTGATGCGTACCTTAAAAGGACCAAAAGGTTCGAAAGTTAAATTGGAAATCAAACGACGTGGGTTAAAACATACTATCCCTTTTACTATTACACGCGATGAAATACCAACATACAGCATAGATGCTTATTATATGCACAATAGAGAAATCGGCTATATTAAAATGTCTAAGTTTTCTGTTACAACTGGAGAAGAGTTTAGGCATGCTCTGATGGAACTCAAAACCAAGGGAATGACGAAATTAATCCTGGATTTACGTGGGAATGGTGGCGGTTATCTGGATGCTGCTGTTGAAGTTTGCGATGAGTTTTTAAAAGAAAAACAATTAATTGTTTACACCGAAGGAGCTAATCAAGCAAGAAATGATACTTATGCGACAAAGAAAGGAAGTTTTGAAGACCAGCAAGTTGTTGTGCTTATTGATGATTGGTCTGCATCTGCCAGCGAAATTGTTGCAGGAGCTATTCAGGACAACGATAGAGGAACAATTATCGGAAGACGTTCTTTTGGTAAAGGTCTGGTGCAAAAACAAATATTGTTGGAAGACGGTTCTGCACTTCGTTTAACAACAGCAAGATACCACACCCCAACAGGTCGTTGTATTCAAAAATCCTACGCGAAGGGGAGTGAAGCTTACTATGCTGATCTTTTTGAGCGGTATTTGGGAGGCGAAATGGAAAACAAAGACAGTGTCGTTTTTGCCGATTCCTTGAAATATACTACACCCAAAGGTAAAATAGTTTATGGCGGTGGTGGTATTATGCCCGATATTTATATTCCAATTAATACAGACAGCCAAAGGGTTTTCTTACATCAAATAATTAATTTGGGATTGGATTATGAATTTGCTTTTGATTTTGCTGATAAAAACAGACAAAGCATCAAAAAAAACTATCCAACATCCATGCAATTTTTACAAAAATTTAGTTTGAATTCTCAAAGCTATGGACGTTTTCTTTCCCTAGCTAAAAAACGAGGAATAAAGGAGTCTGAAGAAAAAATCCGTTATGTGGAAACAGAAATTAAAAACAGATTGAAAGCTTATATTGCGCGAAACATCTATAATGACAAAAGCTTTTACCAAATAATAAATAAGATGGACGATAGCTTTATAAAGGCTGTTGAGGTGTTGGAAATGGGAGGAAAAAACAGCAAATAAGCTAGATTTCCTCCACTACTTCAATGCTGTCGGTTTCACTGCTATCTGTACCAAGAATAAAATCATTGGCTGTTTCTATTGCAGAATCACGTTCTGGCTCCATTAATGAATCTTGCTCTTGAATTTCTTTTTCAATATCTTCTCTAGAAGGTCCACAAGAGATAAAAAATAAACTGCTAATTAGAATTAATATAAAATACTTCATTTTTAAACTATTTTTATGTATATTTGTTCGAGTATGTACAAATAAAAAGTCAAAAATACATAAAATTTATTAATCATTCAAAAACGAAAAGACATGGCATTTACATTGAAAGCATTACCTTATGAGAAAACAGCTTTAGCTCCTTTGATTTCTGAAGAAACCATTAATTTTCACTATGGGAAACACCACCAAGCTTATGTGAATAAGTTAAATGGATTAATTGAAGGAACAGATTTTGAAAATAAAACACTGGAGGAAATTATTGTTTCTTCTGAAGGAGGAATTTTTAATAATGCTGCCCAGGTGTGGAACCATACTTTTTATTGGGAATCTCTATCTCCAAAAGGTGGCGGTCTTCCTAAAGGCAAAATTGCCGAATTAATTAATCGTGATTTTGGTAGTTTTGAAAGCTTTAAAGAAGCATTTTCTAAAGCTGCTGCAACTTTATTTGGATCCGGCTGGGCTTGGTTAGTCCTAAATCAAGACGATAAATTGGAAATCACACAGGAAAGTAATGCAGGAAACCCATTAACAAAAAATCAAAAAGCATTACTCTGCTGTGATGTGTGGGAACATGCTTATTATCTTGACAAGCAAAACAAACGCCCCGACTACATAGAGGATTTTTGGAAGTTAGTGGATTGGAAAGCTGTTGAGGAACGTTTGTAAAACAGATTATTCTTAGTTTTTTATAAACTGCTTTGTAATAATA
>CAZJZP010000244.1:0-3384 GCA_964550505.1 uncultured Prolixibacteraceae bacterium
ATCAGAATTTGGAAATTAATAAACCCAATATTCAGATTATCAACGATGAAGAAGAAATAATAGAAGATGAAGACTTTGAAGAAACTGAAGAGACTGAGGAATTAGAAGAAAGCGAAGAAACTGAAAACGAAGAAACGGAGCAGCCTGAGTAAATGGCTTGCATTCTTAGAAGATTTTGTATCTTAATCAGATATAAGCATCCTGTTCATCGGGATGCTTTTTTAATACAAAGAATATGGAACAGCAGAAATTAAAATATTCCCAAAGAGGCGTTTCCGCATCAAAAGAAGATGTACATAATGCAATTAAGCATATCGATAAAGGTTTATATCCTAATGCATTTTGTAAAATTGTAGCAGATTATATGGGTGGAGATAAGGAGTATTGTAATATTATGCACGCAGATGGTGCCGGAACAAAATCTTCATTAGCTTATCTTTACTGGAAAGAAACAGGAGACTTAAGTGTATGGAAGGGCATTGCACAAGACGCCATTGTGATGAATACCGACGATTTATTATGTGTAGGAGTTTGTGATAATATATTATTGTCTTCTACGATTGGTAGAAATAAGAATAAAATTTCTGGTGAAGTAATTGCTGCAATTATCAATGGTACGGAAGAGTTCTTAAGCAAAATGAGGGACTTGGGAATTTCTATCTATTCCACTGGAGGCGAAACAGCGGATGTAGGTGATTTAGTGAAAACTATTATTGTTGATTCCACCGTTACTGCCAGGGCTAAACGAAAAGATATTATTACAAATGAAGAAATCAAGGAAGATTTAGTGATTGTCGGATTAGCTTCTTTTGGTCAGGCAAAATATGAAGAGGAATACAATGCAGGTATGGGAAGTAACGGCTTAACTTCAGCTCGACATGATGTTCTACAGCATGCTTATGCTGAAAAATATCCAGAATCCTACGATAATAGTTTAGCTGATGATTTAGTGTATATTGGTAGCAGGAAATTGACGGATTTACATGAGGAATTGCAGATTCCTATTGGGAAAATGATACTTTCTCCAACAAGAACTTATGCTCCTGTAATAAAAGAAATACTTAAAGAATACCGCGCTGTTGTAAAAGCGATGATTCATTGTTCTGGAGGTGCACAGACAAAAATTTTGCATTTTGTTGATAAATTGCACATTATAAAAGATAACTTATTTCCAACTCCGCCTTTATTTGAAATGATACAGCAAGAATCTAAAACAGAATGGAAAGAGATGTACAAAGTTTTTAATATGGGACATCGGATGGAAATTTACATAGAAGAAAAATACGCTAAAGACATAATTGCTATTTCAGATAGTTTTAATATCGACGCAAAAATTATTGGTCGTGTTGAAAAAGCAAATCAGAAACAACTCACTATTAAAACAACACACGGAAGTTTTATTTACTAAAAAAAGATACTAAGATGGAAGGATTATTAGAGAAATTAGAAGCTATTTATCATCGTTGGGAAGAAATAGGAAAAGAACTTACGAAACCTGATATTGCTTCCAATATGAAACAATATATCAAATTAAATAAGGACTACAAAGATTTAGAAGTAATTGTTGAAGCCTACAAAAAATATGCAGATATGTTGGCAAATATTGATAATGCTAAAGATATCATTGCAAATGAAAAGGATGAAGAGTTTAGGGAAATGGCGAAATCAGAATTACATGAATTACTGGCTCAGAAAGAAGAGTTAGAAGAGGAAGTACGTTTAATGCTATTACCAAAAGACCCTCAAGATGGTAAGAATGCAATTTTAGAAATCAGGGCAGGAACAGGAGGGGATGAAGCCAGTATTTTTGCCGGAGATTTATTTAGGATGTATCAAAAGTTTTGTGAAACAAAAAAATGGAAGTTCGAAATTGTTGATTATACAGAAGGAACGGCAGGAGGATACAAGGAAGTTATTGTAAATGTTAGCGGAAATGAAGTTTATGGTGAATTAAAATATGAGTCTGGAGTGCATCGGGTTCAACGAGTTCCTCAAACTGAAACTCAAGGGAGAGTGCATACTTCTGCTGCTTCAGTAGTTGTTTTACCAGAAGCTGATGAATTCGATATTGACCTGAATCCCTCGGATATTCGTAAGGATACATTTTGCTCTTCTGGTCCTGGAGGTCAGTCTGTTAATACAACCTATTCCGCTGTTAGATTAACTCATATTCCTACTGGAATTGTCGTAAGTTGTCAAGATCAAAAGTCTCAATTAAAGAATTTAGATAAAGCAATGTCTGTTTTGCGTTCGCGAATTTATGAACTAGAATATAAAAAATACTTGGATGAAATTAGTTCAAAACGGAAAACAATGGTCTCAACCGGCGACAGATCTGCTAAAATTCGTACCTATAATTATCCGCAAGGTAGGGTAACAGATCACCGAATTAATATGACAGTGTATAATCTTACATCTACTATTGATGGTGATATTCAGGAGTTTATAGATGCATTGCAAATAGCTGAGAATGCAGAGCGATTAAAAGCGGAATTAGAATAAAACTAAATTACAGAAATTTATTTATTTCTCTTGACTTATAGCTGTATTTTAATTATATTTGCTTTTAATATTTTATCTAATGACAAGAAACCAATTAATAGAAAGTATTAAAAGAAAAGAATCCTTTCTTTGTGTAGGTTTGGATAGTGATATTGATAAAATACCTCCACATTTATTAGCATTAGAAGATCCCGTTTTCGCATTCAATAAAGCAATAATTGACGCTACATTACCATATACTGTTGCTTATAAGCCAAATATGGCTTTTTATGAAAACAGAGGAGTAGAAGGATGGAAATCCTTGGAAAAAACGATTCAATATCTTAATGCTATAAAGGAAAAAGTCTTCACTATTGCCGATGCAAAACGTGGCGATATTGGAAATACTTCTCGTCAATACGCAAAAGCATTTTTTGAAACACTGGATTTTGATGCACTTACGGTGGCTCCTTATATGGGGAAAGATTCGGTTGAGCCTTTTTTTACTTATAAAAACAAATGGGTTGTTTTGCTTGCACTAACTTCGAATGAAGGAGCGTTTGATTTCCAGTTTTTTCAATCCAATATTTCAGCTACGCTTGAAAAATTTGGGATTAAATTAAAGGATGATAAGCGAAAACTTTTCGAACAAGTAATTATTAAAGCCCAAGAATGGGGAAATCAGGACAATTTAATGTTTGTTGTGGGAGCAACAAAGGCCGAAATGTTGAAAAATATTAGAGAAATTGCACCAAATCACTTTCTTTTAGTTCCTGGAGTTGGAGCGCAAGGAGGTAGTTTAGAAGAAGTTGCAGAAAACGGCTTAAATAAAGACGTTGGAATTTTGGTAAATTCCTCCAGAAGTATTATATTTGCTTCTAAAGAGGAGAATTTTGCAGAAGT
>CAZJZP010000245.1:0-3372 GCA_964550505.1 uncultured Prolixibacteraceae bacterium
AAAGAAGATGGCTCTATTTGGATAGATTTATCTGCAGAAGAAATGGACGATAAATTATTGCTCCGTGCTGATGGAACTGCTGTTTACATGACACAAGATTTAGGAACTGCAAAAATGCGACAAGAAGAATGGGACTCCGACAGCTTAGCTTATGTGGTTGGTAATGAGCAAATTCACCACTTTAAAGTATTGCAAATTGTGCTAAAAAAATTAGGCTTTCCTTGGCATGATAAAATTCAGCATATTGCTTATGGCATGGTGGAATTACCAGATGGAAAGATGAAATCCCGCGAAGGAACAGTGGTGGATGCCGATGATATTATGGAAGAAATGATTGCTACTGCTAAAGAAAAAACTACTAACTTAGGAAAGATTGAAGGATTTGAAAAAAAAGAAGCGGAAAGCTTATACTATCAACTCGGCTTAGGAGCGATAAAATATTTTATTCTAAAAGTAGATCCGAAGAAAAATATGCTGTTCAACCCAGAAGAATCCATAGATTTTAATGGAAATACTGCCGCTTTTATTCAATACACACATGCTCGAATTTGTTCTTTGTTGCGAAAAGGTAATGAGATGGGATATTCTCCTTCAATAGATGGGATTGCTGAAATTCATGCAAAAGAAAAACAATTGCTGATTGATATTAGTCAATTCAACGACAGGGTGCATGAAGCAGCAAAAACGTATAATCCTGCTTTAATTGCAAATTACGCTTATGAATTAGTAAAAAATTACAACGCATATTATCAAGAAGTTCCTGTGCTAAAAGAAAAGGAAAAATCAATAGTAAATTATCGATTGGGAGTGTCAACCATAGTAAAAAGAAGCATTGCACACGCTATGCAATTATTGGGTATTGAAGTTCCGGAAAGGATGTAATTTATTTCCCTTCAATCCAATTAATAATTTCGTCTGCCAAAGGACTGGTTTTGGTCGAAACAGATGCCACCCAATTTCCATTTTCATCAATTAAAAATTTGTGGAAATTCCATCCGACTTTAGCATCTTCCACTCCATTTTCAACTTTGTGTGTAAGCCAACGATAGATTGGTGCAATATCAGCTCCTTTTACTGAAACTTTTGCCATCATAGGAAAACTCACACCATAGTTTGCAGAACAAAATTCCGCAATTTCTTCATTAGTGCCAGGCTCCTGATTGAGGAAATTATTAGCAGGGAATCCGATAATCACAAAATTTTGCTCTTTGTATTTTTCATATAATTCTTGTAATTCAGCATATTGCGGAGTAAACCCACATTTAGAAGCTGTATTTACGACCATTACTTTTTTCCCTTTCAATTGCGACATATCAAAAGGCTCTCCGTTGATATCTTCAACAGTAAAACTATGTAAATTCGTTTGTCCAAAAAGGAAAACGGTGAAAAATACGCTAACAAGTAATACGAATATTTTTTTCATTTTATTTCAGTTTAGATTAGTTAACACAACAAATATAGGTATAAAAATGTTTATTGTCCCATTTTTTAAAAAGATTTTTTTTTCGCATGAATTTTCCAGCTTATAAAAAAAAATCCTTGCTGCCAAGCAACAAGGATTTTTCATGTTTAATAATAATTATTTCTTATTGTAAAACAACATTAACCACTTGTGTTTGCGTTCCTATTTGCAGGCGTATAAAATATACACCGGGCTGTTGGTCGCTTAAGTCAATTTTTGTAGTAATTGCAGAAGTCATAAGCTGTTTTATTAATCTTCCTTCGATATTCATAACTTCAATATGCATTTCCTCATTCAATCCTTGTGCATTGACAAAGAAAACATCTTTAGACGGATTTGGATACACAGAAAGAGAAAGTATTTCTTCTTCTATTCCGGTACAATCAACGAAAGTAATTGTAATGGTATCAGAAGCTTCACAGCCATATTGATCTTCCACACTAACCCAAACATCAGTACTATTAATTCCTGTTCCGGTAGAATCAATCACTTCAAATTGGCTATTTCCTCCTGTTGACCAATTATAAACAGAAAATGTTCCGGCATCAAGACTAATACTTTCGTGTGCACAAATAGAAGTATCGCTACCCAAGTTTACAATAGGATTTTGAATTTCTAATAAAAGGGAATCTTTACCGCCGTGTTTGCTGATGTCTTCGACATAAAGATTTATTCTTCCTTTGCTCGCAGTGGCAGTTCCTTCTCTCCATACATCATGCATTTGCTGAGTAATAAGGTCATATTGCATTCCAGATCTGTGAATATAAACATCAGTTCCTAGAATATTCATAGTGGAAACACTACTACAATAAGAAGTTACATTTCCTCCTTTTCCATATACTCCAATATGATCTTCTTGATTTACATATATGTTACAAGGGATAACAACACCTTGTGGAACATCTTTCCAATAACCTAAAGAAACAAAGTCGTTCGTTGGGCTACTTGAAGTTTGAATTAGAGTGTCTTGAAAACGAAGCAACTCAATGCATTGGTCGCCTGAAACATCGTTGGGAATCATTACCCCTTTAATAATAAAATCTTTTGGAGCTTTAAAATAATAACCTCTTACATTTCCTGGGTAGGAGGATGTTTGTGATCCGACCTCAGCTACTTCATTATTCCTAACAGTGTAATATAGTGTTCCGTTCCATACCCTATCTGATTGTGCATCAAAGAGCGTTGAACCTCCACCATATTCACAAACAACCACCATATTAGAATCAATGTAGGTATCATTAGATCCATTATCATTAGTGTACCTCATAATACCCTGAGAGATAACATATAAAGCATATGTGGAATCCGCAGGAATCAATAGCTTATTTCGTAATGCTACTTTTGTAGGATTGTCTTGTCCTGCAGCAACAACATCAACAGAATCAAGCAATGTCCAACCTGCCGAAGATGTGTTATTTCCAACACATGTTCCATTTCGATAATATACTTTGACCCATCCCGATGCTGTTAAATTTACATCTAAACTATCAATAATGATATCATTTTTTGCATAAACATCAAGCATATTACTATAATTGGCATTATTGGATGTAAACAAAGTTGTTAGTGTAGCAGTATCCACTTGCTCTTCCACTACTTGGTAGTAAATTCTACCGTTCCATACTCGTGGGCTATTGGTTACATTGAAATAATCACCACCTACTCCTAAATTTAATGTCATGTGCTCATTTATTACAGTTTGGTTAACCCCTGTTCCATTGGTATAATATACACCTTCATTTGTGCAGATATAAATCCCATAAGTTTCCCCTTTTGGTATTGTTAAACTCTTGCTTAAGTCAACTTGTGATAAACTTCCTGAAGGATTAGGGGTGAATGCTACAGAATCATGCAATAACCATCCTACATTAGATGTATTGTGTCGCACATAAGTACCTTTTCGATAATAT